>NZ_JBCGFQ010000006.1:0-134368 GCF_040984075.1 Pseudomonas sp. I2 | reverse complement strand
CGGCGGCGCGTATCGCGCGCGTGCTGACCAACGACCCGGGCACCGGCGTGATGCGCCACGCCGACGCCGGCTATCAGATCGCTATCGACTGCGCCAAGGAGCAGGGCCTGGACCTGCCGATGATCACGGGCTGATCGACGTTCTTTGGGTTGTCGCCGAATTACGTTGATACTGAATAACAAGAAGGGGCCTGCGGGCCCCCTGCGAATTGGAGTAGCGAAGTGACCGAACTGACCCTCAAGCCCGGCACCCTGACCCTGGCGCAACTGCGCGCCATCCATGCAGCGCCGGTGCGCCTGCAACTGGACGCCAGCGCCGGCCAGGCCATCGACGCCAGCGTCGCCTGCGTCGAGCGCATCATCGCCGAGGACCGTACCGCCTACGGCATCAACACCGGTTTCGGCCTGCTGGCCTCGACCCGCATCGCCAGCCACGACCTGGAGAACCTGCAGCGTTCCCTGGTGCTGTCCCACGCCGCCGGCATCGGTGCCCCGCTGGACGACGACCTGGTGCGGCTGATCATGGTCCTGAAGATCAACAGCCTCAGCCGTGGTTTCTCCGGCATCCGTCGCAAGGTCATCGATGCGCTGATCGCCCTGGTCAACGCCGAGGTCTATCCGCACATCCCGCTCAAGGGCTCGGTTGGCGCCTCCGGCGACCTGGCGCCGCTGGCGCACATGTCGCTGGTCCTGCTCGGCGAAGGCAAGGCCCGCTACAAGGGCCAGTGGCTGCCGGCCAGCGAGGCCCTGGCGGTCGCCGGCCTGGAGCCGCTGACCCTGGCCGCCAAGGAGGGCCTGGCCCTGCTCAATGGCACCCAGGCGTCCACCGCCTACGCCCTGCGCGGCCTGTTCCAGGCCGAAGACCTGTTCGCCGCGGCCATCGCCTGCGGTGGCCTGACCGTGGAAGCGGCGCTCGGCTCGCGCTCGCCGTTCGATGCGCGCGTCCATGAAGTGCGCGGCCAGCGCGGTCAGATCGACACCGCCGCGTGTTTCCGCGACCTGTTGGGCGACAGCAGCGAAGTGTCCCGGTCCCACGAGAACTGCGGCAAGGTGCAGGACCCGTACTCCCTGCGCTGCCAGCCCCAGGTCATGGGCGCCTGCCTGACCCAGCTGCGCCAGGCTGCCGAAGTGCTGGCGATCGAGTCCAACGCGGTGTCGGACAACCCGCTGGTGTTCGCCGCCGAAGGCGACGTGATCTCCGGTGGCAACTTCCACGCCGAACCGGTGGCCATGGCTGCCGACAACATCGCCCTGGCCATCGCCGAGATCGGTGCCCTGAGCGAGCGCCGCATTTCGCTGATGATGGACAAGCACATGTCCCAGCTGCCGCCGTTCCTGGTGGAAAACGGCGGGGTCAACTCCGGCTTCATGATCGCCCAGGTCACCGCTGCCGCCCTGGCCAGCGAGAACAAGGCCCTGTCGCACCCGCACAGCGTCGACAGCCTGCCGACCTCGGCCAACCAGGAAGACCACGTGTCCATGGCCCCGGCCGCCGGCAAGCGCCTCTGGGAGATGGCCGAGAACACCCGTGGGGTGCTCGCCATCGAATGGCTGGGTGCCTGCCAGGGCCTGGACCTGCGCGAAGGCCTGAAGACCTCGACCAAGCTGGAGCAGGCGCGCCAGGCCCTGCGCCGCGAAGTGCCGCACTACGACCGCGACCGTTTCTTCGCCCCGGACATCGAAGCGGCCGCCGCGCTGCTGGCCAAGGGCTGCCTGACCGGGCTGCTGCCAGCGGGCGTATTGCCGAGCCTCTAGCTCTGCGGTGCCTCATCGCCGGCAAGCCGGCTCCCCCAGGGCTGGCGCCGCTCCCAAGGTCGGCGCGATACCTGTGGGCGCCGGCTTGCCGGCGATGGGGCGCGAAGCGGCCCCTTCGCTTCAGGACCAGAACAAGAATAAGGACGCGATATGCAACAAGAAGGTCTCAAGCGCGGGCTCAATGCCCGCCACATCCGCTTCATGGCCCTGGGTTCGGCCATCGGCACCGGGCTGTTCTACGGCTCCGCCTCGGCCATCCAGATGGCCGGCCCCGCCGTGCTGCTGGCCTACCTGATCGGTGGCGCGGCCGTGTTCATGGTCATGCGCGCCCTCGGTGAGATGGCCGTGCACAACCCGGTCTCCGGCTCCTTCGGCCAGTACGCCAGCACCTACCTGGGGCCCATGGCCGGGTTCGTCCTGGGCTGGACCTACGCCTTCGAGATGATCATCGTCTGCATCGCCGACGTCACCGCCTTCGGCATCTACATGGGCTTCTGGTTTCCCGAGGTGCCCCGCTGGATCTGGGTGCTGGGCATCGTCTTCCTGATCGGCGGGCTGAACCTGTGCAACGTCAAGGTGTTCGGCGAGATGGAGTTCTGGCTGTCGCTGCTCAAGGTCGGCGCCATCGTCGCGATGATCCTCGCCGGGCTGGGCATCATGGCCTTCGGCCTCGGCCAAGTGGGTGCCGACAACGCTATCGGCCTGAGTAACCTGGTGGCCCATGGCGGCTTCATGCCCAATGGCATCGCCGGCCTGGTCGCTTCCTTCGCCGTGGTCATGTTCGCCTTCGGCGGCATCGAGATCATCGGCATCACCGCCGGTGAGGCCAAGGACCCGCAGCGGGTCATCCCCAAGGCCATCAATGCCGTGCCGCTGCGTATCCTGCTGTTCTACATCCTCACCCTGTTCGTGCTGATGTGCCTGTACCCCTGGCCGCAGATCGGCAGCCAGGGCAGCCCGTTCGTGCAGATCTTCAGCCACCTGGGGATCGGCTCGGCGGCGGCCTTGCTGAACGTCGTGGTGATCTCGGCGGCGGTGTCGGCCATCAACAGCGACATCTTCGGCGCTGGCCGCATGATGTACGGCCTGGCCCAGCAAGGCCATGCGCCACGCGGTTTCGCCCAGGTCTCCCGGCATGGCGTGCCGTGGCTGACCGTGTTGGTCATGGGCGCGGCGCTGCTGCTGGGCGTGGTGCTCAACTACCTGATCCCGGAGAACGTGTTCCTGCTGATCGCCTCGATCGCCACCTTCGCGACCGTATGGGTATGGCTCATGATCCTGGTGACCCAAGTGGCCATGCGCCGCAGCATGAGCCGCGAGCAGGTGGCGCAGTTGAAGTTCCCGGTACCGTTCTGGCCGTACGGGCCGGCCATGGCCATCGTTTTCATGTTGTTCATCTTTGGCGTGCTCGGCTACTTCCCGGACACCCAGGCGGCGCTGATCGTCGGCGTGCTCTGGGTGGTGTTCCTGGTCGCCTCCTACCTGCTCTGGTGCAAGCCGCGGGCCGGGCAGGGCGAACCGGTGCGCGAGCCGGCCGAGCTGCACCGCTAGACACGGAGACCTTTTATGAGAACCCTCTGGCAGCATTGTCATGTGGCGACCCTGGCCCAGGGCCGCTACTCGATCATCGAGGACGCGGCGATCATCACCAGCGCTGGCCTGGTCGAGTGGATCGGCCCGCGCGACGATCGCCCTGTGGTCGAGGCCGACCGCACGGTGGACCTGGGCGGTGCCTGGGTCACCCCGGGGCTGATCGACTGCCACACCCACGCGGTGTTCGGCGGCAACCGCAGCGGTGAGTTCGAGCAGCGCCTGCAGGGTGTCAGCTACGCCGAGATCGCCGCCCAGGGCGGCGGCATCGCCAGCACCGTGCGGGCCACCCGCGCGGCCAGCGAGGACGAGCTGCTGGCCAGTGCCCGCCAGCGGGTCCAGGCGTTGATGCGCGATGGCGTCACGACGATCGAGGTCAAGTCCGGCTACGGCCTGGACCTGGCCAACGAGCGCAAGATGCTGAAGGTCGCCCGGCGCCTGGGCGAGGAGCTGCCGTTGACGGTGCGCAGCACCTGTCTGGCTGCCCATGCCCTGCCGCCGGAGTATGCCGGGCGGGCCGACGACTACATCGCGCATATCTGCGACGAGATGCTCCCGGCCCTGGCCGGGGAAGGCCTGGTGGACGCGGTGGACGCCTTCTGCGAGCACCTGGCGTTCTCGCCGGCGCAGGTCGAGCGAGTGTTCATCAAGGCGCGGGAGCTGGGCCTGCCGGTCAAGCTGCACGCCGAGCAGTTGTCGTCGCTGCATGGCTCGAGCCTCGCGGCGCGCTACCAGGCGCTGTCGGCCGACCACCTGGAGTTCATGACCGAGGAGGATGCCATCGCCATGGCTGCGGCCGGCACCGTCGCCGTGCTGCTGCCCGGCGCCTTCTATTTCCTGCGCGAGACCCAGTTGCCGCCGATGGATGCCCTGCGTCGCCACGGCGTGAAGATCGCCCTGGCCAGCGACCTCAACCCCGGCACCTCGCCGGCCTTGTCGCTACGGCTGATGCTGAACATGGGCTGCACCTTGTTCCGCATGACCCCGGAGCAAGCCCTGGCCGGCGTCACCCTGCATGCCGCCATGGCACTGGGCCTGGGCGACAGCCATGGTTCGCTGGAGGTGGGCAAGGTGGCGGACTTCGTCGCCTGGCAGATCGAGCGCCCCGCCGACCTGGCCTACTGGCTCGGCGGTGACCTGCCCAAGCGCGTGGTGCGCCTGGGCCATGAGATATCCAATTGAGCGAGGCGACATGGACAAGGTACTGAGTTTTCACCAGGGCCAACTGCCGCTGCTGGTCAGCATGCCGCATGCCGGGCTCGACCTGACCCCTGCGGTGCGCGACGGCCTGGTCGAGCAGGCGCGCAGCCTGCCCGACACCGACTGGCACATCCCGCAGTTGTACGATTTCGCCCAGGAACTGGGGGCCAGCGTGGTGGCGGCGCACTATTCGCGTTTCGTCATCGACCTCAACCGCCCGGACGACGACAAGCCGCTGTACGCCGGTGCCACCACGGGCCTGTACCCGGCGACGCTGTTCGATGGCGAGCCGCTGTTCAAGGCAGGTCTCGAGCCGTCCGCCGACGAGCGCAAGGCCTACCTGGAACAGGTCTGGCGCCCCTACCACGACACCCTCCGCCGTGAGTTGGCACGCCTGCGCGAGATCCACGGCTATGCGCTGCTGTGGGACGCCCACTCGATTCGTTCGCACGTTCCCCACCTGTTCGACGGCAAGCTGCCGGACTTCAACCTCGGCACCTTCAACGGCGCCAGTTGCGACCCGGCCCTGGCCGAGCGCCTGCAAGCGGTCTGCGCCGAAGCGCCGGGCTACAGCCATGTGCTCAACGGGCGTTTCAAGGGCGGACACATCACCCGTCACTACGGCGACCCGGCCAACGACATCCACGCCGTGCAGTTGGAACTGGCGCAGAGCACCTACATGGAAGAGGTCGAGCCGTTCACCTACCGCCATGACCTGGCCCAGCCGACCCAGGTGGTGCTACGGCGGTTGCTGGAGACGGTGCTGGCCTGGGGCAGGGAGCGCTACGGGCGCTGATCTGTCGGTCCTTTTCGCGGGCTTGCCCGCGAAGGGGACGGTGAGACCGGCGCAAAACCCTGCTGATTCACCACGACACATGCTCAAAGCGCAATTCAGGTTTATGATGCCCAACGGCAGACTAAATCCTCACACGGAGTGCGCAATGCAGACCTTGTACCCGCAGATCAAACCCTACGCCCGGCACGATCTGGCCGTGGAAGCGCCGCATGTGCTGTATGTCGACGAAAGCGGTTCGCCGGAGGGTCTGCCGGTGGTGTTCATCCACGGTGGCCCGGGCGCCGGCTGCGATGCCCAGAGCCGCTGCTACTTCGATCCCAACCTGTACCGCATCATCACCTTCGACCAGCGCGGCTGCGGACGCTCCACCCCCCACGCCAGCCTGGAGAACAACACCACCTGGCACCTGGTCGAGGACTTGGAGCGTATCCGCAAGCACCTGGGGATCGACAAATGGGTGCTATTCGGCGGCTCCTGGGGCTCCACCCTCGCCCTGGCCTACGCCCAGACCCACCCCGAGCGGGTCCATGGCCTGATCCTGCGCGGCATCTTCCTGTGCCGTCCCCAGGAGATCCAATGGTTCTACCAGGAAGGCGCCAGCCGCCTGTTCCCCGACTACTGGCAGGACTACATCGCACCGATCCCGGCGCACGAGCGCGACGACCTGGTCAAGGCCTTCCACAAGCGCCTCACCGGCAACGACCAGATCGCCCAGATGCACGCGGCCAAGGCCTGGTCGACCTGGGAAGGGCGCACTGCGACCTTGCGCCCCAACCCGCTGGTGGTCGATCGTTTCTCCGAGCCGCAGCGGGCGCTGTCGATCGCCCGTATCGAGTGCCACTACTTCATGAACAACGCGTTCCTGGAGCCAGACCAGCTGATCCGCGACATGCCGAAGATCGCCCACCTGCCGGCGGTGATCGTGCATGGCCGCTACGACGTGATCTGTCCGCTGGACAACGCCTGGGAGCTGCACCAGGCCTGGCCGAACAGCGAGCTGAAGGTGATCCGCGATGCCGGTCATGCCGCGTCCGAGCCGGGCATCACCGACGCCCTGGTACGTGCCGCCGACCAGATGGCCCGGCGCCTGCTCGACCTGCCCCTGGAAGAAGCATGAAAGGGCTGCTGCAACGCGTCCGCGGTGCGCGGGTCGAAGTGGCGGGGGAGGTGGTCGGTGCCATCGACCAGGGCCTGCTGGTGCTGGTGGCGGTCGAGCCCGAGGACACCCGCGAGCACGCCGAAAAACTGCTGCACAAACTGCTCAACTACCGAGTATTCAGCGATGCCCAGGGCAAGATGAACCTGTCGCTCAAGGATATCGGCGGCGGCCTGCTGCTGGTGTCCCAGTTCACCCTGGCCGCCGACACCCGCAACGGCATGCGCCCGAGCTTTTCCACCGCCGCGCCACCGGCCCTCGGCGCCGAGCTGTTCGACTACCTGCTGGCGCAGGCCAAGGCGGCCCATGGCGATGTCGCCAGCGGTCGTTTCGGCGCTGACATGCAGGTGCATCTGGTCAATGATGGCCCTGTAACATTAATGTTGCAAATGTGAGCTTAAAGAACCCTGTGGCTACATGAATCCAGGGGGTTCATACGATAAATAGTGTGTTCAGCCTGATGCGTTGTAACGCGGCCTGCTGGATAATCGCGCGCTGCGAGAGCCCCGTTCGTGGGCTCGTTTCACCTTGACTCGAGCATTGTCTGGATCCGTTTGGGGAATCATTGCGCCCGTACGGGGTCCGAACAGTGCTCGCCAACCCGGCATTTGTCGCTGGCCGTTGGTTTCATGATCTGTTTTCGGCGAGGGTTGCTCGTGATTGTAAGTCCCTGTAATGCACCAAGAATTCCCGGCAATCGGCTGCGCAAGGCCCTGGCGGCTGGCGTGGCGCTGGTCGGCCTGATGAGCGCTGGCCAACTCTGGGCATTCAATCTTGACGATGTTGCAGCCAAGGCAAAGGATCTGGCCGGCCAGAAGTACGAAACACCGAAGAGCAACCTGCCGGAGGTCTTCCGCGACATGAAGTTCGCGGACTACCAGAAGATCCGCTTCATCCAGGAAAAGGCCGAGTGGGCCAAGGACAAGACGCCGTTCAAGCTGTCCTTCTATCACCAGGGCATGCATTTCGACACGCCGGTGAAGATCAACGAAGTCACCGCCACCACGGTCCAGGAGATCAAGTACGACCCGAGCCGCTTCGAGTTCGGCGACGTCCCGCATGACCCGGAAACCACCAAGCACCTGGGCTATGCCGGTTTCCGCGTGCTCTACCCGATCAACAAGGCGGACAAGCAGGACGAGATCATGACCCTGCTCGGCGCCAGCTATTTCCGCGTGGTCGGCAAGGGCCACGTCTATGGCCTGTCGGCCCGTGGCCTGGCCATCGACACCGCATTGCCGTCGGGCGAGGAGTTCCCGCGCTTCACCGAGTTCTGGGTCGAGAAACCCAAGCCCAACGACAAGCACCTGGTGATCTACGCGCTGCTCGATTCGCCGCGTTCCACCGGCGCGTACAAGCTGATCCTGCGCCCGGGCAGCGACACCATCGTCGACGTCAAGTCGCGCGTGTTCCTGCGTGAGCCTGTCAGCCGCCTGGGTGTCGCCCCGCTGACCAGCATGTTCCTGTTCGGCCCCAACCAGCCGTCGAAAGTCATGAACTACCGCCCGGCCCTGCACGACTCCGAAGGCCTGTCGATCCATGCCGGCAACGGCGAATGGCTGTGGCGCCCGCTGAACAACCCCAAGCACCTGGCCGTGAGCAGCTTCACCGTGGAGAACCCGCGTGGGTTCGGCCTGATGCAGCGCCAGCGTGACTTCAGCCACTACGAAGACCTCGACGACAACTACCAGAAGCGCCCGAGCGCCTGGATCGAGCCGCGTGGCGACTGGGGCAAGGGCACCGTCGACCTGGTCGAGATCCCCACCGCCGACGAGACCAACGACAACATCGTCGCCTTCTGGAGCCCGGAGAAGCTGCCTGAGCCGGGCAAGCCGTTCGAGTACGACTACCGCCTGCACTGGACCATCGACGAGGCCCGCTTCCAGGCACCGGACCTGGGGTCGGTCAAGCAGACCATGCGCTCTACCGGCGACGTCAAGCAGTCCAACCTGATCCGCCAGCCCGATGGCAGCGTGGCCTTCCTGGTCGACTTCCAGGGCCCGGCGCTGGCGGCCCTGGCGGAGGACACCGCGCTGCGCAGCCAGGTCAGCGTCGGCGACAACGCCGAGGTGGTGGAGAACAACCTGCGCTACAACCCCGAGACCAAGGGCTGGCGCCTGACCCTGCGGTTGAAGGTCAAGGACCCGGGCAAGTCCACCGAAATGCGTGCCGCGCTGGTGCGCGACGTGCCGGTCGAGGCGCCCAAGCCAGCCAAGGCCAGCAAGCAGGACAAGGCCGTCGCCAAGCCCGTCAAGGCCGAGAAGGCCCGCGAGGCTGAACAACCTGCCGCCGATGCGGCGCCCACCAACGGGGCCCCGGCCACCACCGAGAAGGTGCTGACCGAGACCTGGAGCTATCAGTTGCCTGCCGATGAGTAACTCAAGCGCAAGGCCAGAATCGCTTGGCGAATACCTGGCCCATCTCCCCCTGAGCGACGAGCAGCGCGCGGAACTCGCCAGCTGCGCCTCGTTCAGCGAGTTGCACCAACGCCTGGCGGCCCATCCGGCCGCCAGCCCCGACGAGGCCGTGCAGGCCTCGATCGGCCCACGCCTGACCGTGGGTAGCGCCGCCGAGCTGGAGGACGCCGAGATGCTCGGCGTCGATGGCAACGGCCGGCTGTGCCTGAAGATCGCACCGCCGATCAAGCGTACCCGGGTGCTTCCCGAGCCCTGGCGCACCAATATCCTGGTGCGCCTGTGGCGTCGCCTGACCGGCCGCAGCAACGCCCCGCAGCCGCCCAAGCGCGAACTGCCGCCTGCGCGCTGGCGCCGGGTCGGCTCGCTGCGCCGCTACATCCTGTTGCTGCTGATGATCGGCCAGACCCTGGTCGCCGGCTGGTACATGAAGGGTATCCTGCCGTACCAGGGCTGGTCGTTCGTCGACCTCGACGAGATCCTCGCCCAGTCGCTGTGGGACACCGTGGTGCAGGTCTGGCCCTATGCCTTGCAGACCTCCATCCTGATCCTCTTCGGCATCCTGTTCTGCTGGGTGTCGGCGGGCTTCTGGACCGCGCTGATGGGCTTTCTCGAGCTGCTCACCGGCCGCGACAAATACCGTATCTCCGGCAGCGGTGCCGGCAGCGAGCCGATCGCGGCGGATGCGCGTACGGCCATCGTCATGCCCATCTGCAACGAAGACGTGCCACGGGTCTTCGCCGGCCTGCGCGCGACCTTCGAGTCGGTGGCCGCCACCGGTGACCTGGATCGCTTCGACTTCTTCGTGCTCAGCGACACCAACGACACCGACATCGCCGTCGCCGAGCAGCAGGCCTGGCTGGAGGTGTGCCGCGAGGCCAAGGGCTTCGGCCGCATCTTCTATCGCCGCCGCCGTCGCCGGGTCAAGCGCAAGAGCGGCAACCTGGACGACTTCTGCCGGCGCTGGGGCGGCGAGTACAAGTACATGGTCGTGCTCGACGCCGACAGCGTGATGAGCGGCGAGTGCCTGACCAGCCTGGTGCGCCTGATGGAGGCCAACCCGGATGCGGGCATCATCCAGACCGCGCCCAAGGCCTCGGGCATGGACACCCTCTATGCGCGCATCCAGCAGTTCGCCACCCGCGTCTACGGCCCGCTGTTCACCGCTGGCCTGCATTTCTGGCAGTTGGGCGAGTCGCACTACTGGGGCCACAACGCGATCATCCGCATGAAGCCGTTCATCGAGCACTGTGCCCTGGCACCCCTGCCGGGCAAGGGTGCCTTCGCCGGGGCGATCCTGTCCCACGACTTCGTCGAGGCCGCGCTGATGCGCCGTGCCGGCTGGGGCGTATGGATCGCCTACGACCTGCCGGGCAGCTACGAGGAGCTGCCGCCGAACCTGCTCGACGAACTCAAGCGCGACCGCCGCTGGTGCCATGGCAACCTGATGAACTTCCGCCTGTTCCTGGTCAAGGGCATGCACCCGGTGCACCGCGCGGTGTTCCTCACCGGGGTGATGTCGTACCTGTCGGCACCGCTGTGGTTCTTCTTCCTGGTGCTGTCGACCGCACTGCTGGCGACCAATACGCTGATGGAGCCGCAATACTTCATCGAGCCGTTCCAGCTCTACCCGCTGTGGCCGCAGTGGCACCCGGAGAAGGCTATCGCCCTGTTCTCCACCACCATCGTGTTGCTGTTCCTGCCCAAACTGCTCAGCGTCATCCTGATCTGGGCCAAGGGCGCCACCGAGTTCGGCGGGCGCATCAAGGTCACCTTGTCGATGCTGGCCGAGATGCTGTTCTCCATGTTGCTGGCGCCGGTACGGATGATCTTCCACACCCGTTTCGTCCTGGCGGCGTTCCTCGGTTGGGCGGCGACCTGGAACTCGCCGCAGCGTGACGACGACTCCACCCCTTGGAGCGAGGCGGTACGCCGCCACGGCCCGCAGACGTTGCTGGGCATCGCCTGGGCGGCGCTGGTGGCCTGGCTCAACCCGAGCTTCCTGTGGTGGCTGGCGCCGATCGTCGGCTCCCTGGTGCTGTCGATCCCGGTCTCGGTGATTTCCAGCCGCGTGCGCTTGGGCCTTAGCGCCAAGGACGAGAAGCTGTTCCTCATCCCCGAGGAGTACGCCACGCCGCAGGAGCTGCTGGCCACCGACCAGTACACCCACGAGAACCGCTGGCACGCCCTGCACGACGGTTTCGTCCGGGCCGTGGTCGACCCACGGCAGAACGCCCTGGCCTGCGCCATGGGCACCGCCCGCCACGGCCAGGCCGCACCGATCGAGGCGCTGCGTGCCGAGCGCATCGCCAAGGCGCTGGAGGCCGGCCCCGACGGGCTGGACGGCAACACCCGCCTGGCATTGCTGAGCGACCCGGTGGCCCTCTCGCGCCTGCACGAGCGGGTTTGGGCCGAGCACAACGCGGCGTGGATCGATGTCTGGCGCAGCTCCATCGCCAACGATCCGCACTCGCCATTGCTGCCGTTGCATCCTGAGAACGAGGTAAGGCCTTCGCTGGTGGGGGCCTGAGAACCGCCGTGGCCGCCTTGCGGCCCAATCGCTGGCAAGCCGGCTCCACGGAATGGGAGCTGGCTTGCCGGCGATTAGGGCTCCCCAATATGCGTGCCTGTATGGATTTTGGCCAACAAAGTCCCCCTCGGCTCTAGGTCCCAGGGCCACCATGCGTTAGCATCCGTCTCCGATATTCCGCTGCGGCCGGTACGGCCGTACCAACAATAAAATTCGCAATTTCTTTGCTAGGGGACCTGGTGATGATGAAGAAATACCTGTCGCGACTGCTGGTGGGTGTCACCGCGCTGGTCGCGGTCTCGGCCGCCCAAGCGGGCGCCATCGACGATGCGGTCAAGCGTGGCAGCCTGCGGGTCGGCATGGACCCGACCTACATGCCGTTCCAGATGACCAACAAGCGCGGCGAGATCATCGGTTTCGAGGTCGATATCCTCAAGGCCATGGCCAAGTCCATGGGCGTCAAGCTGGAGACCGTTTCCACCGCCTATGACGGCATCATCCCGGCCCTGCTGACCAACAAGTTCGACATGATCGGCAGCGGCATGACCCTGACCCAGGAGCGCAACCTGCGCCTGAACTTCAGCGAGCCCTTCATCGTCGTCGGCCAGACCCTGCTGATCCGTAAGGAACTGGCGGGCGAGATCAAGTCGTACAAGGACCTGAACAACGAGAAGTACCGCATCACCTCCAAGCTCGGCACCACCGGCGAGATGGTGGCCAAGAAGCTGATCAGCAAGGCCAAGTACCACGGCTACGACAACGAGCAGGAAGCGGTGATGGACGTGGTCAACGGCAAGGCCGATGCCTTCGTCTACGACGCGCCGTACAACGTGGTCGCGGTGGAGAAGGCCGGTGCCGGCAAGCTGCTGTTCCTGGACGAGCCCTTCACCTACGAGCCGCTGGCGTTCGGCCTGAAGAAGGGCGACTACGACAGCCTCAACTTCATCAACAACTTCCTGCACCAGATCAAGCATGACGGGACCTACGATCGTATCCACGACAAGTGGTTCAAGAACAAGGACTGGCTGAAGGAAATGGAATAAGCAGCTTCAAGCCGCAAGCTGCAGGCGGCAAGAAGAAGCGGATCGGTGCACGGCCCGCTTTTTCTTGCCGCTTGTAGCTTGCGGCTTGCCGCTTAATGGGAAGTATCCACGTGATCAAACACAAGAAAGCCCAGTGGCCCTGGCATGCACTGACCGCCCTGGTCCTGGTGGGCTTGGCGTTCAGCCTGTACCTGGCCACTTCGATGATCTCCTACGAGTGGCGGTGGAACCGCGTACCGCAGTACTTCGTCTACAAGGCCGAGGAAGCGCAGCGTGCCGCTGGCTACGGTACCGTGCAGGACATCGTCGTTTCCGGTGACAGCGCACGTGTCACGCTGAAGGACGAAAACGGCGACGAGCAGGTGCTCGATGTGGCCAAGGACAGCTTGCAACTGAGCCGCGGCGACGATGTCTCCGAGGGTGACCAGGTTGGCGTGACCCGCCACTGGGCCGCCGGCCCGCTGGCCTGGGGGCTGTGGACCACGCTGTGGATCTCGGTGGTCTCCGGCGCCCTGGGCCTGGTGATCGGCCTGTTCGCAGGCCTGTGCCGGCTGTCGAACAACCCGACCCTGCGTGACCTGTCCACGGTGTATGTCGAACTGGTGCGCGGCACGCCGCTGCTGGTGCAGATCTTCATCTTCTACTTCTTCATCGGCACCGTGCTCAACCTGTCCCGCGAGTTCGCCGGGGTGGCGGCGCTGGCGCTGTTCACCGGCGCCTACGTGGCCGAGATCGTCCGCGCCGGCGTGCAGTCGATCGCCAAGGGCCAGAACGAGGCGGCTCGCTCGCTGGGCCTGAACGCCGGCCAGTCGATGCGCCACGTGATCCTGCCCCAGGCCTTCAAGCGCGTGCTGCCGCCGTTGGCCGGGCAGTTCATCAGCCTGGTCAAGGACACCTCGCTGGTGTCGGTGATCGCCATCACCGAGCTGACCAAGAGCGGTCGCGAGGCCATCACCACGTCGTTCTCGACCTTCGAGATCTGGTTCTGCGTGGCAGGTCTGTACCTGCTGATCAACCTGCCGCTGTCGCACCTCGCCAGCCGGCTCGAGCGGAGGCTTGCGCAAAGTGATTGAAGTCCGTGACCTGGTAAAAGTCTTCGACACCCGTGGCCAGGTGGTGCGCGCGGTGGACAACGTCACCACCTGCGTGGCCAAGGGCGAGGTGGTGGTGGTGCTCGGCCCTTCGGGTTCGGGCAAGTCGACCTTCCTGCGCTGCCTCAATGGCCTGGAGCACTTCGACGAGGGCCATGTGTCCATCGACGGCCTGCCGCTGGACGACCCGAAGACCGACATCAACGCCTATCGCCGCGAAGTCGGCATGGTGTTCCAGCATTTCAACCTGTTCCCGCACATGACCGTGCTGGAGAACCTGTGCCTGGCGCAGAAGGTGGTGCGCAAGCGCAGCAAGGCCGAGCGCGAGGCCAAGGCCAAGGCTCTGCTGGAAAAGGTGGGTATCGGCCAGAAGGCCAACGAGTATCCATCGCGCCTCTCTGGCGGCCAGCAGCAGCGGGTGGCTATCGCCCGTGCCCTGGCGATGGACCCGAAGGTCATGCTGTTCGACGAGCCCACCTCGGCGCTCGACCCGGAAATGGTCGGCGAGGTGCTGGATGTCATGAAGACCCTGGCCCAGGAAGGCATGACCATGGTCTGCGTGACCCACGAGATGGGTTTTGCCCGTGAGGTGGCCGACCGCGTGCTGTTCTTCGACCATGGCAAGCTGCTGGAGGACTCCCCACCCCAGCAATTCTTCGCCGCCCCGAAGGACCTACGCGCCCAGGCCTTCCTGCGCCAGGTCCTCTGACTACCCCGGGCTGCAAGCTACAAGCTGCAAGAACAAGCCGAACGAGGATGGAACTGCCATCACCGCTCTGCTCTTTCTTGCAGCTTGTAGCTATCAGAGCCGGAAACGCCCCACCAGCCCCTGCAGGTGAGTGCCCAGGCGGGCCAATTCGACGCTGGAGCTGGCGGTCTCTTCGCTGGCGGCCGAGGTCTGGTCGGAGATATCCCGTACGTTCATCACGCTGCGGTTGATCTCCTCGGCCACGGCGCTTTGCTGCTCCGCTGCCGTGGCGATCTGCTGGTTCATCGCCTGGATCGACGACACGGTGCGGGTGATGGTCTCCAGCGAGCCACCCGCGCGGCGGGTCAGGTCGACGCTGCTGTCGGTCAGTGCCCGGCTGTTGTCCATGACGCTGGCGACATGCTGGGTGCCGTTCTGCAGGCCGGCGATCAACTCCTCGATTTCCTCGGTCGACTGCTGGGTGCGCTGGGCCAGGCTGCGCACTTCGTCGGCGACCACGGCGAAGCCGCGGCCAGCCTCGCCGGCCCGGGCCGCCTCGATGGCGGCGTTGAGGGCCAGCAGGTTGGTCTGCTGGGCCACCGCCTTGATCACGTCGAGCACGCTGCCGATCTTGTCGCTCTCGGCCTTGAGCTGGTTCATGGCCTCGCTGGAGTTGACCACCTCGCCGGCCAGGCGCTCGATCTGGGCGATGGCCTCGGCGACCACCCGGTCGCCTTCCCGCGCCTGCTGGTCGGCCATCACCGCCGCTTCCGAGGCCTGCTCGGCGTTGCGCGCCACCTCGTGGACGGTGGCGGCCATCTGGTTCATGGCGGTGGCCACCTGGTCGGTCTCGACCTTCTGGTTGTTGACCCCGGCGCTGGTCTGCTCGGTGACTGCGGAAAGCTCCTCGGCAGCGCTGGCGATCTGCGTGACGCCGTCGCTGATGCCACCGATCAGCTCGCGCAGGCCTTGGGTCATGCGCTGCATGCTGGCCTGCAGCTGGCCCAGCTCGTCGCGGCGCGCCACCAGCAGGTCCTGGCTCAGGTCGCCGTTGGCCACGCGCTCGGCGGCTGCCAGGGTCTGGCGCAGCGGTACGATGATCTGCCGGGTGATGGCCCAGGCCGCCAACACCCCCAGCAGTACCGCCAGGGCCGTGGCGCCGGCCAGGGTGCGCTTGGCCTGGCGGGTGCCCTGATCGCGCACTTCGGTTTGCGAAACGGTCATGGCCTGGCTGGTGTCCAGCAACACCGTGCCCTCCTCGGCCATGCGCTGCAGGGCCTGCTCGCTGGCGGCCTGGGCATTGCCGACCTGGACCACCGCATCGCGGTAGGCGGCCAGGGCGCTGGCGGCTTCCTGCAGGCTGCTGGCATGCTCGCCAGCCACCTTGTCGGGCAGCGTCTTGAGCACAGGCATGGCCTGGTCGATGGCCTCGAGCGCGGTCTGCTGGAATTGTGCCCGGCCACTGTAGGTGTAGCCGCGTACCTGGAAGCGCGCCTGTTGGAGCTGCGCGGCGACCTTCACGGCTTCATGGTATTGGCTGATATCGCCGGTCTGCAGCAGGCGCTGCTGGACCTTGTCGATCAGCTCGGCCGCCCGGTCGGCGCTGTCGCCCAGCACGTCGCGGCTGGCATTGCGGCGCTGGTCGGCCTGCCTGAACTCGGAGAAGGCCTGGCGATACTGGCGCACGGCCTCCCGCTGCTGCTGCAGGCGCTGCTGGTCGGCGGGGTGCTCGATCTGCCCCAGCATGGCTTGCACCTGCTGCTCGAGGCGATCGAGGATCTTCTCCAGCTCTGTCGCGGACGCCGGGTCGCGGTTGCGATCGTACTGCTGCCGGGCAATGCGCAGATCCTGGGTGCTCTCGTGGATCAGCGAGATGTTGCCCAGCTTGTCGCCACGGTCGATGACGCTGTCCAGGCCAAGCCAACCCGTCAGGGTAATGGCCAGGGTCAGCATCAGCACCAGCCCGAAGCCGAGGCCCAATTTGCGATTGACACTCATATTTCCCAGGAACTGGGCAAACCCACCATGCATGTTCGACTCCCCGGCAACTCGGCAGCAACTGTTGTTGTATTGCCTAGACCATCGGCCTGTAGCGAGGAAACTTAATGGGCGATTGGTCTGATGAGAGTGTCAGAAAATTCGCGAAAGCAGGGCGGTCACGGCGGTTTCCACACGCAGGATGCGATCACCGAGTTGCACCGGCGACAGGCCGGCCTTGCCCAGCAGATCGACTTCATAGGGGATCCAGCCGCCCTCGGGGCCGATGGCCAAGGTCACTGGCCCTTCCACGGCACGTGGGCAGGCCGGGTAGGGGCCAGGGTGGCCGACCAGGCCAAGGGTGCCGGCGGCGATGGACGGCAGGCGGTCCTCGACGAACGGCTTGAAGCGCTTCTCGACGATGACCTCGGGCAGCACCGTGTCGCGGGCCTGTTCCAGGCCGAGGATGAGGTTTTCGCGGATCGCCGCGGGGGCGAGGAAGGGCGTCTGCCAGAAGCTCTTTTCCACCTTGTAGCTGTTGACCAGGATCAGCCGTGGCACGCCCAGGGTGGCGACGGTCTGGAACAGGCGGCGCAGCATTTTCGGGCGCGGCACGGCCAGGACCAGGGTCAGGGGCAGCTTGGCGGGCGGTGGCTGGTCGCAGACGACCTGCAGCTCGGCCTCGTGGCCCTCCAGGCGCAGCACCGTGGCCTTGCCCATCGGCCCGTCGATGCGCCCGACACGCAGGGTATCGCCCACCGCGACCCGGTGGATTTCCTGCATGTGAGTGAAGCGGCGGTCGGCCAGGATCACACGGTCGGCCGCGACGAAGTCGGCTTCCTCGAGTAGCAGCAGGTTCACGGCTGGGTCGCTGGTGGTTGGTCGTTGGGGTCGTCCGATGCCGTTTCAGGCGCCCGGCTGCGCTTGCGGATCAGGCTGCCGAACAGTATCCCGATCTCGAACAGCATCCACATGGGCACGGCCAGCAGGGTCTGGGAGAAGATGTCCGGTGGGGTCAGGACCATGCCGACGACGAAACAGCCGATGATCACGTAGGGGCGGATCTTCTTCAGGTACTGCACCTCGACCACGCCGATCCATACCAGCAGCACCACCGCCACCGGGATCTCGAAGGCGACGCCGAAGGCGAAGAACAGCGTCATGACGAAGTCCAGGTAGCTGGAGATGTCCGTCATCATCGCCACGCCTTCAGGCGTGGCACTGGCGAAGAAACCGAAGATCAGTGGGAATACCAGGAAATAGGCGAAGGCCATGCCGGCGTAGAACAGGAGGATGCTCGACACCAGCAGCGGAATGGCGATGCGTTTCTCGTGGCGATACAGCCCCGGCGCGATGAAGCCCCAGATCTGCTGGAGGATGAACGGGATGGCCAGGAACAGCGAGACGATCATGGTCAGCTTGAACGGCGTCAGGAACGGCGAGGCCACGTCGGTGGCGATCATCGTCGCATTGGCCGGCAGGTGCGCGCGCAGCGGCGCCGAGACCAAGGTGTAGATCTGCTGGGCGAAGGCGAACAGCCCAGCGAAGATCAGGAACACGGCGGCAACGCAGCGCAGCAGGCGGGTGCGCAGTTCGGTCAGGTGCGAGACCAGCGGCATCGGCTGGTCGGTTTCCGGTCTATCGCTCATGGGGCTCGTGGCGGTTGGGGCGGCTCAGGGGGCGCGGTCGGGGCCGCGGGCGTGCGGGTGTCGGGGGCGGCATCCGCCACGGGGGCGGCCTGGGTGTCGCCGCTTGCCGGAGGGCTGGCCGGTTGCGCGGGCGGCGTTTGCGGGTCGAGGATGCGCCGGGCTTCCTGTTCCATCGACAGGATGTGCTCGTTGTGCAACTGGCGGCGGATCTCGTCGGCACCGATCTCACGCTCGACTTCCATCTTGATGCTGTTGAAGCTGCGCTTGAGCCGGCCGATCCACAGGCCTGCAGTGCGTGCGGCGCCAGGCAGGCGCTCGGGGCCGAGCACCAGCAGGGCGACCAGGCCGACGAGCAGCAACTCGCCGAAGCTGATGCCGAACATGAGTCAGTCTTTCCGCTGCGGTTCTTGGGCCGGCTGGGCCTGGCCTTCGATGGTGTGCGGCGGGTTCAGCGGCGCGCTGTTTTGCTGCTGCGCCTGTTGGGTGGGCTGCACGGGGGGCGGAGCCTGCTCAGCCGGCTTGTGCTCTTCTTCGTTCATGGCCTTGCGAAAGCCTTTGATCGACTCACCCAGGTCGCTGCCGAGGTTCTTCAGTTTCTTGGTGCCGAACACCAGGACCACGACGATCAGCAGGACAACCCAGTGTTTCCAGTCAAAGATACCCATTTCGTACTCCTGAAAAATGTCGGTGGACCTTCGGGGCTGCTCCCACGAGGCCCTCTGTACGACGCAGCCCCCTGTAGGAGTGGCCTTGCGTCGTGAAGGGGGCGTTCAACACCCCCAGGATACCGTCAGGCAGAAGGCTGGCGCGCGGCCTTTTCATCATGCCCGGAAAGCCCGAAGCGACGTTCCAGTTCGTCGAGCACTGCCTGTGGATGCTGCCCCAGCGCACTGAGCATGACCAGGCTATGGAACCACAGGTCGGCGGTTTCATAGATGACATCGCTGCAATCCTTGCTGACGGCGGCGTCCTTGGCGGCGATGATGGTCTCGACGGACTCTTCGCCGAGCTTCTCCAGGATCTTGTTCAGCCCCTTGTGGTACAGGCTGGCCACATAGGAGCTGTCGGGCGCCGCTTGCTTGCGCTCTTCCAATACCTCGGCGAGGCGGTTGAGGGTGTCGCTCATGTCAGTGTCCTGCGCTGTAGATGGCATCCGGGTCCTTGAGGACCGGGTCGACGATTTTCCACTGGCCGTCTTCGAAGACGCGGTAGAAGCAGCTCTCGCGGCCGGTATGGCAGGCGATATGGCCCAGTTGCTCGACCATCAGGATGATCACGTCGGCATCGCAGTCCAGGCGCATTTCGTGCAGTTTCTGCACATGGCCCGATTCCTCGCCCTTGCGCCACAGTTTGCCACGCGAACGCGACCAGTAGATGGCGCGTTGCTCGGCGGCGGTGAGGGCCAGGGACTCGCGGTTCATCCAGGCCATCATCAGCACGCGCCCGGTCTTGTGATCCTGGGCGATCGCCGGTACCAGGCCATCGCTGTTCCACTTGATCTCGTCCAGCCAGTCTTTCATCGTCGACTCCAAAACCAGGCCCGCTCCCGTACCGGGCCCTTTGCGCTAGTGTGCCAGCCGGCAGCGCGGCTGGCTATCGGCGTACGATCAGGTACAGGCCCGCGGCCAGCATCAGCCAGGCCGGCCAGGCGCTCGGTGCGCTGAGGCTGACGGCTCCGGCGGCGAGCGTGGCGCCGCCAGCGAGCAGGCCGGCACCGAGCAGGCGCAGCGCCCAGCGGTCGCCCTGGCGGCGCCGCTCCGGCAGTTGCGGGTCGTGCAGGTGCGGTTGCGACAGGCGCTCGAGCAAGTCGCGGGTCATGTCGGCCAGGTGCGGCAGTTGCTCCACCTGGCTCTGCAGGTTGCCGAACACCGCTTTGGGGCTCATGCGCTCGCGCATCCAGCGCTCCAGGTACGGCTTGGCGGTGCTCCACAGATCCAGGTCGGGATACAGCTGGCGGCCCAGGCCTTCGATGTTGAGCAGGGTCTTCTGCAGCAGCACCAGCTGCGGCTGGACCTCCATGTTGAAGCGCCGCGCGGTCTGGAACAGGCGCATCAGCACCTGGCCGAAGGAGATGTCCTTGAGCGGCTTCTCGAAGATCGGCTCGCACACCGTGCGGATCGCCGCCTCGAACTCGTTGACCTTGGTCTGCGCCGGCACCCAGCCTGAATCGATGTGCAACTGGGCGACGCGACGGTAGTCGCGCTTGAAGAAGGCGATCAGGTTGCGCGCCAGGTAATCCTGGTCCTCGGACGTGAGGCTGCCGACGATACCGCAGTCGATGGCGATGTACTGCGGGCTCCAGGGCTTGACCGTGCTGACGAAGATGTTGCCCGGGTGCATGTCGGCATGGAAGAAGCTGTCGCGGAACACCTGGGTGAAGAAAATCTCCACGCCGCGCTCGGCGAGCATCTTCATGTCGGTGCGCTGGTCGGCCAGGGTCGCCAGGTCGGTGACCGGTACGCCGTAGATACGCTCCATCACCAGCACCTTGGGTCGGCACCAGTCCCAGTACACCTGGGGCACGTACATCAGCTCGGAGCCTTCGAAGTTGCGCCGCAGTTGGCTGGCGTTGGCCGCCTCACGCAGCAGGTCGAGCTCGTCGTAGATGGTCTTCTCATAGTCGCTGACCACCTCCACCGGGTGCAGTCGGCGGGCATCGGCAGACACCCGCTCGGCGCCCTTGGCGATCAGGAACAGCCAGGCCAGGTCCTGGGCGATCACCGGCTTGAGGCCCGGGCGCACCACCTTGACCACCACTTCCTCGCCGCTCTTGAGGCGCGCGGCATGCACCTGGGCCACCGAGGCCGAGGCCAGGGGCTCGACGTCGAAGCGGCTGAACACCTCGCCGACCTTGGCGCCGAGCTGCTCCTCGATCAGGGCGACGGCGTGCTGGGGGTCGAATGGTGGTACGCGGTCCTGCAGCAGCATCAGCTCATCGGCGATGTCGGTGGGTAGCAGGTCGCGGCGGGTGGACAGCAACTGGCCGAACTTGATGAAGATCGGCCCCAGGTCCTGCAGGGCCAGGCGCAGGCGCGCGCCGCGGCTGAGCTCGGAGGGCTTGCGTGGCAGCCAGCGCCAGGGCAGCAGCAGACGCAGGCTCATCAGCCACCAGGGCAGGGGCAGGTCGAACAGCAGGTCATCGAGGCGGTAGCGGATCACGACGCGCTGGATGCGCAACAGACGGCGGACGGCGAGCAGCTTCATGCGTTATCGCTGGTATCAAGGGATCGGGCGAGACGGCGCAGGCGCGCCTCGAGGCGTTCAGTGTCGACCTTCAGCGCATCGAGCTCGCTGAAGGCCGCTTCGGCTTCGCGCTGGCCGACCAGGGTACGGGATTCCTCCGCCAGGTACTCGGAGAGGTTCTGGGAGAAGCGTGCCAGGCCCTGGCGGGTCCAGCGGGCGCGCAGGCGCAGGTGGCCGGCGAGCAGCGAGGTGGCCACCGGGCCCAGCCAGCGCGACAGCTCGTATTCCCAGTCCAGCTCCAGGTCCTGCAGCACGCCGACCAGGTCCAGCAGCACGGCGCTATCGCCATGCAACTCGACCTGCGGGCTGTGCAGCACGGCGTTCTTGTCCCTGGCCAAGGCCAGCTGGGCCAGGCGGCCGGCGGGGGCGCGCAGGCTGCAGTCGACCTCGCCTTCCCAGTGGGCGGCGAGCATCAGGCCTTCGGCGTCGGGCAGGATGAACAGCTGCAGGGCCGGTTGCTGGCAGTCGATGGCGATCACCTTGCCCTCGAGCGCAGCCAGGCGCGGCAGCGCCGTGCTGTCCATGCGCAGGACACGGTTGAGCCCGTGCTCGACGCTGGCGAGCAGGCCGGCCAGGAGCATCAGGGCTTGATCCCCCGGTGCACGGCGACGATGCCGCTGGTCATGTTGTGGTAGGTGACGCGGTCGAAGCCGGCCTCGACCATCATGGCCTTGAGGGTTTCCTGGTCGGGGTGCATGCGGATCGACTCGGCCAGGTAGCGGTAGCTGTCGGCGTCGTTGGTGATCAGCTTGCCGGCCAGCGGCATGAAGGCGAACGAGTAGGCGTCGTAGGCGCGCGACATCAGCTTGTTGGTCGGCTTGGAGAATTCCAGCACCAGCAGGCGCCCGCCCGGCTTGAGTACGCGCAGCATCGAGCGCAGGGCATCTTCCTTGTGGGTGACGTTGCGCAGGCCGAAGGCGATGGTCACGCAGTCGAAGTGGTTGTCGGGGAACGGCAGCTTCTCGGCGTCGGCCTGGACGAACTCGATGTTGCCGGCCACGCCACGGTCGAGCAGGCGGTCGCGGCCGACCTTGAGCATCGATTCGTTGATATCGGCCAGCACCACCTGGCCGGTCGGGCCGACCAGGCGCGAGAACTTGGCGGCCAGGTCACCGGTACCGCCGGCGATGTCCAGCACCCGGTTGCCGCTGCGCACGCCGGACAGTTCGATGGTGAAGCGCTTCCACAACCGGTGCATGCCACCGGAGAGGACGTCGTTCATCAGGTCGTACTTGGCGGCCACGGAGTGGAAGACCTCGGCGACTTTCTTCGCCTTCTGGCTCTCGGGCACGTCCTGGTAGCCGAAGTGGGTGGTGGGTTCGGCGGGTTCGCCTTTGCGCTGGTCGTTCATATCGCTTCACCGAAAAAAATTACGGCCATTCTAGGGGCAACGGGCGGATTTGTCTTGGCGGGGTGTGTCGTGGGGCGGGCGCGGGCATAATGCGTTCATTGTCTTCATATCCAGGACCGCCCGCATGACCCAGATCAGCGTTGAACGCAAACACTCCCTCGGCCGCGAAGCCGCCCGGGCCAAGGCCGAGGCGCTGGTGGAAAGGCTCAGCCGCGAATACGACCTCAAGGCCACCTGGAACGGCGACCGCGTCGACGTGTCGCGCAGTGGTGCCAATGGCAGCGTGCATATCGGCGAAGACAGCATCCGTGTCGAACTCAAGCTGGGCATGATGCTGTCGATGCTCGGCGGCACCATCAAGGGCGAGATCGAGCGCGCGCTGGACAAGGCCCTGGCCTGACCCGGGCGGGCTACCAGCGACCAGCCGCAAGCTGCAAGATAAAAGCAAGGCGTGCACCATCCGTTTCTTCTTGCCGCTTTGTAGCTGCTCTTAGGGTGAGGATTCTAATTTTTCCCCCTACCTTGTGCTCAAGCCCTCGATCCCGGGGCCGTTTCTCCCTCCCTTTACGAGCATGAGGTGCAGCGCATGGCCAAAGTGAACCTGAAGAAAAAGGACGATGCCCCGGGCAATACCCTGGGCGAGGTGCGCGGCTACGCGCGCAGGATCTGGCTGGCGGGCCTGGGCGCCTATGCCCGCGTCGGCCAGGAAGGTTCGGAGTACTTCAAGGAGCTGGTCAAGGCCGGCGAAGGCGTCGAGAAACGCGGCAAGAAGCACATCGACCAACAGCTCGATGCGGCCAACAACCAGATCGACGAAGCGGGCGCGCAAGTGAGCCGCGTCAGAGGCCGGGTCGAGGTTCAACTGGACAAGATCGAAAAGGCTTTCGATACGCGGGTCGCCCGCGCCTTGAATCGCCTCGGCATTCCGTCTAAACATGACGTTGACGCGTTGTCCATCAAGCTCGAACAGCTGACCGAGTTGCTCGAGCGTGTCGCGCACAAACAATAAGGAGAGCAGGATGGCTGGCAAGAAGAGCACCGAGAAAGAAGGCAGTTCCTGGGTCGGCGGGATCGAGAAGTATTCCCGCAAGATCTGGCTGGCTGGCCTGGGTATCTACTCCAAGATCGACCAGGACGGCCCCAAGCTGTTCGAGTCGTTGGTCAAGGATGGCGAGAAGGCCGAGAAGCAGGCCAAGAAGAATGTCGACTCGGCCAAGGACAGCGCCAAGTCCGCGACTTCGTCGCGGGTCTCCGACGTGAAGGAGCGCGCACTGGGCAAGTGGAGCGAGCTGGAGGAGGCGTTCGACAAGCGCCTGAACAGCGCCATCTCGCGCCTGGGGGTGCCTAGCCGCAACGAGATCAAGGCCTTGCACCAGCAGGTCGACACCCTGACCAAGCAGATCGAGAAGCTGACCGGCGCTTCGGTGACCCCGGTTTCGGCCAAGAAGGCCGCTGCCGGCAAGAGCGCCGCCAAGCCTCTGGCCAAGGCAGCTAAACCTGCGACGAAGACGGCTGCGGCGAAACCGGCCAGCAAGGCGGCCAAGCCGGCGGCAAAACCTGCCGCGAAGACCGCGGCGGCCAAGCCTGCTGCCAAGGCTGCAGCCGCGAAACCGGCAGCGGCGAAGAAGCCTACGGTGAAAAAGGCACCGGCCAAGCCGGCGGCGACCAAGACTGCGGCACCGGCTGCCAGCGCGACCCCGGCCGCGACGCCGGCCCCGGTCAGCAATACCCCGTCGGCACCGGTGAGCCCAGCCAACCAAGGCTGATGACCGCGTCGCCGTCTTCGCGAGCACCGGTGTATGGCAAGGGCGCGCTTCGCGCCCCATTGTCGGCAAGCCGGCTCCCACATGATCCTGCAAACCGCATCATTCGCGGTCGAGTCGGACCCTGTGGGGGGCGGCTTGCCGACAATGGGGCGCGAAGCGACCCCAAATGACTGACCAGCACCAGGGTGCCAGCCCAGCCACCGCAGGCCCAACGGCCTACCCCTCCAGATACTTCTCCGCCAATTGCTCCGCCGCCTTCTGCGCCGGCCCTTGCAGGTGCGGTGCCACCAGCATCATCACCTGGTACACCACGATCCCCACATCCCCCTCGCGCCCCAGCACCCGCTGGTAATCCAGGGAAAACATCAAGGTCAGGGTGATCTGCTCAACCAGTTGCCCCAGCGCCTGGGTCCCGCTGGTCACCAGCCCCTGGGCCTTGAGGCTGGCCAGCAGGGCGGCGAGGGTGCGCTTGAGGGCGTTGATCAGGCTGCGCATGCCACGGGCCAGCTTCGGCAGGCGGCCGGTCAGGTTCGACAAGTCCTGGAACAGGAAACGGTACTGGGCCATGCGCTCGACGATCAGGTGCAGGAACAGCCAGTAGTCCTCGGCATCCAGGCGCACGTCCAGGGGCGGGTCGAGCAGGGGCACCAGCGCTTCCTCGAAACGCTCGAACAGCCCCAGCACCAGCGGCTCCTTGCCGTGGAAGTGGTAGTACAGGTTGCCTGGGCTGATGCCCAGTTCGTTGGCGATCTCCAGGGTCGAGACGTTGGGCTCGCCCTGCCGGTTGAACAACTGCAGGGCGCACTCGAGGATACGGTCGCGGGTTTTCATCGGTTCAGCGCGCCAGCACGTAGCTGCCTGGCGCGGGGCCCAGCACCGGGTAGGTGGCGTTGCCCAGCTCCACGCGCGGCGCCTTGAGGGGGCCGGAGCGTTGGCAGATCCACTCCAGCCACAACGGCCACCAGCTGCCGTCGCTGCGCGTGGCATCGTGGAACCAGGCCCGCGGGTCGCTGGACAGCCTGGAGTTATGCAGGTAGTAGGCCTTGGGGTTGCCGGGTGGGTTGATGATGCTCTGGATATGCCCGCTGTTGGCCAGTACGAAGCGCCGCTCGCCGCCGAGCAGCAGAGCCGAGCGGTACACCGCGTCCCACGGCGTGATGTGATCGTTGCTGCCGGCCACGGTGAAGCTGTCGATGGTGACCTGGCCGAGGTCGATCGGCGTGCCGCACACCTCCAGACCACCCGGCTGGGTCAGCGGGTTGAGCTTGAAAAAATCCAGCAACTCGCCATGCAGGGCGGCAGGCAGGCGGGTGTTGTCGGCGTTCCAGTAGAGGATGTCGAAGGCCGGCGGCGTCTTGCCGAGCAGGTAGTTGTTGACCCAGTAGTTCCAGATCAGGTCGTTGGGCCGCATCCAGGCGAAGATTCGCGCCACCTCGCCGCCGTCCAGCACACCGCGCTGGTACGAGCGACGCTTGGCCGCCTCGATGGTCTGTTCGTCGGCGAACAGGCTGGCGGGGCTGTCGAACTGACTGTCGAGCAAACTGACCAGGTAGCTGGCGCTGCGCACCCGGCGCAACTGGCGCTTGGCCTGCAGGTGGCCTAGCAGGGCGGCCATGGTCAGGCCACCGGCGCAGGCGCCCATGAGGTTGGGGTCGCGGTTGCCACTGATGCTGCGGCAGGCATTGAGCGCCTCTTCCAGCGCCTGCACGTAACTGGAGAACCCCCATTCGCGGTGGCGCGGGTCGGGGTTGCGCCAGCTGACCATGAACACCTGCAGGCCGTTCTTGAGCATGTACTGGACGAAGCTATTGTGTGGCCCGAGGTCGAAGATATAGAACTTGTTGATCTGTGGCGGTACCACCAGCAGCGGCCGGGCGTGCTGTTTCTCGCTCATCGGCTTGTACTGGATCAGCTCCAGCAGCTCGTTGCGAAACACCACCGCGCCCGGCGTGCAGGCCAGGTTGACGCCGACCTCGAAGGCGCGCTCGTCCACCTGGCGCGGCAGGCCGTCGTTGTGGCGCAGGTCGTCGAGCAGGTGGGCCAGGCCACGGACCAGGCTCTGGCCACCGGTGTTGAAGAGCTCCTTGACCGCCAGCGGGTTGAGCAGCGAGTTGCTCGGCGCCAGGGCGTCGTTGATCTGGTTGAACAAGAAGTGCGCCCGGGCACGGTCGTCATCGTCCAGCGAGCTTTCCTCGATCCACAGGCGGGTCTGCTTCTGCCAGGCCAGGTAGGCCTGCAGGCCGCGACGGTAGAAGGGGTTCTGGCTCCAGGTCGGGTCGCTGAAGCGGTTGTCGCGTGGGTGGGGCTGGTACGGAGTGTCGCCCAGCATCACTCGACCCAACTGGCCGCCCAGGGCCAGCAAATGATGGGCGGTGTGCAGCGGATTGCGCAGGCCAAGGCGGCCGACGTGGCGCAGGGTGGAGATCAGGTCGCGACCGCGCAGGCCGGCGATGGCGTTCTGTACATTGATCATCGTGGCGGGGACGGGGGGCACCCCTTTTGCCTTTTTGTCTTTCATGCCAACACTCCGTCGTCAGGCCATCATCCACAGGTTGTATCGAGCGCGCCCGGTGCGGCCTCAGCCACCGGAAGCGGGGCGGGGGTGCATGACCGCGCGCTGACGCTCTTGCTGGAGGAACTTCATGATGATCGGGGCGACGGCCTCGGCCCGGGTGATCAGGAACAGGTGGCCGTCGTCGATTATGTGTAGCTGGGCGTTGGGAATCCGCCAGGCCAACAGGCGCATGTTGATCAGGGGGATCAGCGGATCGTCGTCGCCGGCCAGCACCAGGGTGGGCTGGCGGATCTTGTGCAACCAGTGGATGCTGGTCCAGCCCAGGCCGGCGAACAACTGCCAGTAGTAGCCCATCTTGCCGCCGGAGCGCACCTTGGCGGCATGGTGCAGGGCCAGGTCGGGGTCGCGGCGAAAGCCACCGCCGTAGATCAACGGGGCGATGCGGATCACATGGGAGGGCTGTACGTAGCGCCGGGGGCTGGCCATCATCCACAGCACCTTGGGCTTGCCGGGCACCATGAAGGCGCCCGCGGCGGTGGCGGCCAGCACCAGCTTCTTGCAGCGCTCCGGGTAGTCATGGGCGAACTGCTGGGCCAGCGCGCCGCCCCAGGACACGCCGATGACATTGACCTGGCCGTAGTCCAGGTAATCGAGCATGCGCGCCGTCAGCTTGGCCAGGCCCGGGAAGCGATACGGGTGGCGGGGCGTGGACGAGCCGCCGACGCCCGGCACGTCGAAGGCGATGACCTCGATGTCCGGATCCAGCGCCTCGATGAACGGGAACACCAGCTCCAGGTTGGCACCGATGCCGTTGAAGATCAGCAAGGGCGTCAGGTGCGGTTTGCCTGGGCGGACGGCGGTGCGGATGGACTGGTTGTCCAGCTCGACGGTCCTGAAGATGTACGGTTGCGGCATGCACGGAACTCATGGGTGGGTGAAGCGCCATGGCCTGCGTGCGAGCGGCCATGGCGACGTGGTTCAACGCTCGTGGACGTAGGTCCCCGGCGCCGCCTCGCCTGCGGGATAGGCGCGATTGCCCAGGCGCGTGGGCGCTTTTTTCAGATCACCGGCACGCTCGCCCAGCCAGGCCTGCCAGTGCAGCCACCAGGAGTCGGCGTGCTTGACGGCATTCTCCTGCCAGGCCACTGGGTCGTCCGGGCGGTCCTCGCCGGTCATGAAGCGTGCCTTGGGGTTGCCCGGCGGGTTGAGAATGCTCTGGATATGGCCGCTGTTGGACAGCACGAACTCGATCTTGCCACCGAACAGGTGCGCCGAGCGGTAGCACGACTGCCAAGGGGTGATGTGGTCGGCGGTGCCGGCGACGCTGTAGATGTCGCACTGGACCTGCTTGAGGTCGATCGCCGTGCCGCAAACTTCCAGGGCGCCAGGGCGGGTCAGCGGGTTGTTCTTGAACATCTCGATCAGGTCGCCGTGGAAGGCCGCCGGCAGGCGCGTGGTGTCGTTGTTCCAGAACAGGATGTCGAAGATCGGGGGTTCGTTGCCGAGCAGGTAGTTGTTGACCCAGTAGTTCCAGATCAGGTCGTTGGGGCGCATCCAGGCGAATACCTTGGCCATGTCGCTGCCTTCCAGCACGCCGGCCTGGTAGGAATGGCGCTTGGCCGCCTCGAGGGTCTGCTCGTCGACGAACAGCGCGACCTGGGTATCCACCGTGGTGTCCAGCACGCTGACCAGCAGGGTGAGGGCGTTGACCTTGTGCTCGCCCAGTGCCGCGTAATGGCCGACCAGGGCGGTGCAGGTGATGCCGCCGGAGCAGGCGCCGAGCATGTTCAGGTCCTTGCTGCCGGTGATCGCCAGTACCGCGTCCACGGCCTCCTTGAGCGCGTCGATGTAGGTCGATAGGCCCCACTCGCGCTGGGCCTTGGTCGGGTTGCGCCAGCTGATGATGAAGGTCTGCTGGTTGGAGCGCAGGCAGAAGCGTGCCAGGCTCTTCTCCGGGCTCAGGTCGAAGACATAGAACTTGTTGATCTGCGGCGGCACCACCAGCAGTGGGCGGGCGTGCACCTGCTCGGTGATGGGGCGGTACTGGATCAGCTCCAGCACGTCGTTGCGGTAGACCACCGCGCCTTCGCTGGTGCCCAGGTTCTTGCCCACCTCGAAGGCGTCCATGTTCACCTGGCTGGGCATGCCGCCGTTGTTGACCATGTCCTTGGCCAGGTTGGACAGGCCGTCCAGCAGGCTCTTGCCGCCGGTTTCGAAGAAGCGCTTGACTGCGGCCGGGTTGGCCAGGGTGTTGGTCGGTGCCATGGCCTCGGTCATCAGGTTGATGACGAACTGGCCGCGGCTGATGTCCTGGGGCGAGAGGTCGCTGTTGCCGATCCAGTCGTGCAGCTCCTTGCGCCAGGCCAGGTAGGTCTGCAGGTAGCGGCGATAGAGCGGGTTCTGGCTCCAGGCCGGGTCGTTGAAGCGACGATCGTCGCCCTCGGGGCGCAGGGCGGACTTGCCCAGCAGGACGTTCTTCAATTCCAGGCCGAAATGCGCCACGTGCTTGGCGCTGTGCAGCGGCTGGCGAACGGCTTGGCGCAACACGGTGCGTGCCGATGTCAGCAGGTCCTTGCGGCGGATGCCGATGACCGGGTTCAGGCCCAGGGTGTTTTCCGAGGCTTGCCGCTGCAACTCATCGTTGTTCTTGTTACTCATCTACGACGCTCCGTTGTCCTGAGACGAGTACCGGTTGGCTGTGGCGGGTACACAGACGATTGCCCGGTACTGCTGCTCGGGTGACCAGTGATAAGAAACAGCGGTGCTGCGGGCCGGATGCATTCGGCGATGAGCTGCGGGTTTCTCTGCGTGTGAAGACAGCCTGCTTTCGCTCGCGACCTCTACATACCGGCCAAGCCCTGCCCGTGCTCGAGACGGTGCAGGAAACTTGCCAGCTCCATTGGTTACCCGACTTTCATGTAATGCGCAAGACAGCCCTTCACTGAGCCGTCAATCAGGCATTCAAGCAGATGCGTTTAGAAAATGCGCTCTAAAGCCTGGGGGCCTTGAGCTAGAGCATTAGTTTCACCATCGACTCGGACGGGTCGCGCGACTTGCCGGCCTTGTGCAGTTCATCGAGGTACTCGGCCCACAGCTGTTCCTGGCGCAGGCACAGCTGTTCGAGGTATTCCCAGGTGAACAATCCGCTGTCATGGCCGTCGTCGAAGGTCAGTTTCAGTGCATATTGGCCAGCCGGCTCCAGGCCCGTCAGGCCGACGTTGAGCTTGCCGTATTGCAGGATCGGATTGCCGTGGCCCTGGACTTCGGCGGAGGGGGAGTGCACGCGCAGGAATTCGGCGGGCAGGTGGTAGACCTCATCGGGGCCGTAGGTGAGGGTGAGGGTCCTGGAGGCTTTGTGCAGGTTGATGGCGGTGGGCAGGCGGGCCATGGGCTTCTTCTCTTGGGGCTACAAGCTTCAAGCTTCAAGCTACAAGAGGCGATATTCAAGCCACCGCGAAAAAATCATGCGGTCGCGTAGCTCTCGGGAGCGTCGAGCTGCAAGCGAAATCAGCTTGCAGCTTGCCGCTCGGTCTTCAGAGGATGTAGCGCGACAGGTCTTCGTTCTGCGCCAGCTCACCGAGGTGGCTGTTCACGTAGGCCGCATCGATACGGATCGGCGCTTCGTCGTGGGCGCTGGCCAGGTCGCCGGCGCTGAACGACACCTCTTCGAGCAGGCGCTCGAGCAGGGTGTGCAGGCGGCGGGCACCGATGTTCTCGGTCTTCTCGTTGACCTGGTAGGCGATCTCGGCCAGGCGCTTGATGCCGTCGGCGGCGAACTCGATGTTCAGGCCTTCGGTCTTGAGCAGTTCGCGGTACTGCTCGGTCAGCGAGGCGTGCGGCTCCTGCAGGATGCGCTCGAAATCTTCCGGGGTCAGCGCCTTGAGCTCGACACGGATCGGCAGGCGGCCTTGCAGCTCGGGCACCAGGTCGCTCGGCTTGCTCAGGTGGAAGGCGCCGGAGGCGATGAACAGGATGTGGTCGGTCTTGACCATGCCCAGCTTGGTGTTGACGGTGCAGCCCTCGATCAGCGGCAGCAGGTCGCGCTGCACGCCCTCGCGGGAGACATCGGCGCCGCCGACGTTGCCGCGCTTGGCCACCTTGTCGATCTCGTCGATGAACACGATGCCGTGCTGCTCGACCGCTTCCAGGGCCTTGGCCTTGAGCTCTTCCTCGTTGACCAGGCGGCTGGCTTCCTCGTCGCGGACCATCTTCAGCGCTTCCTTGACCTTGAGCTTGCGTGCCTTGCGGCGGCCCTTGCCCATGTTGGCGAACAGGCTCTGCAGCTGGTTGGTCATTTCTTCCATGCCGGGCGGCGCGGCGATCTCGACACCCATGGACTCGGCCACTTCGATCTCGATTTCCTTGTCGTCCAGTTGGCCTTCGCGCAGGCGCTTGCGGAACAGCTGGCGGGTGTTGGAGTCGGCGCTCGACTGCGATGCCTCCTCGGTGAAGCTGCTGACCCGGGCCTGGGGCAGCAGGGCGTCGAGGATGCGGTCCTCGGCGGCGTCCTCGGCGCGGTGGCGCACGCGGATGATCTCCTGCTCGCGGAGCATCTTCAGCGCGGCGTCGGCCAGGTCACGGACGATCGACTCGACATCGCGGCCAACATAGCCAACCTCGGTGAACTTGGTCGCCTCGACCTTGATGAACGGCGCGTTGGCCAGTTTGGCCAGGCGGCGGGCGATCTCGGTCTTGCCGACGCCGGTGGGGCCGATCATCAGGATGTTCTTCGGCGTGACTTCGCTGCGCAGTTCGGCAGGCAGCTGCATGCGCCGCCAGCGGTTGCGCAGGGCGATGGCCACGGCGCGCTTGGCGTCGTCCTGGCCGATGATGTGGCGGTTGAGTTCGTGGACGATTTCGCGGGGGGTCATGGACATGATGAATATGGTCCTCGGGCGGCGTGATCAGCGTGGAAAAGTCCCGCTGCGAGCGGGACGCCAGAACAGCTGATCACTCGGCCAGGTCCTGCTCCTCGATGGTCAGGTTGTGGTTGGTGAACACGCAGATGTCGCCGGCGATGTTCAGGGCGGTCTCGGCGATTTCGCGGGCCGAGAGGTCGGTCTTGTTCAGCAGGGCGCGGGCTGCGGCCTGGGCGTAGGCGCCGCCGGAGCCCATGGCGATCAGGCCGTCTTCGGGTTCGACCACGTCGCCGTTGCCGGTGATGATCAGCGAAGCGTCCTTGTTGGCGACCGCGAGCATGGCTTCCAGGCGGCTCAGGGAACGGTCGGTGCGCCATTCCTTGGCCAGTTCGACGGCGGCGCGTATCAGGTGGCCCTGGTGTTTCTCCAATTGGCCTTCGAACCGCTCGAAGAGGGTGAAGGCGTCGGCGGTGGCACCGGCGAAGCCGGCGATGACCTGGCCGTGGTACAGGCGACGGACCTTCTTGGCGTTGCCTTTCATCACGGTGTTGCCGAGGGAAACCTGGCCGTCGCCGCCCATGACGACTTTGCCGTGGCGGCGAACTGAAACGATGGTAGTCAAGGGAGAGTCTCCACGCAGCGGGGCGAAAATGCCTGTTGCAGACTCATATGGGGGGAGGGGGGAGCAGTTTCAAGCGCCAAGCTACAAGCGGTGAGAAAAAGCGGATCGGTGGAGGCCCTGCTTTCTCTCTTGCCGCTTGTAGCTCGCAGCTTACGGTTGGCTCTCGTGGCAGAGGTGCCCATCGACCAAGGTATAACGCACCGCACCCGGCAGGCAGTGGCCGATGAACGGGCAGTTCTCGCCGCGCGAGTACCATTGCTCGCCGGCCACGGTCGAGGCCTTCGGATCGAACAGCACCAGGTCTGCCGCGGCGCCTACCTTCAGTTCACCGGCGGGCAGGCGCAGGGCTGCCGCCGGGCCGCAGGTCAAGCGGGCCAGCAGGGTCGGCAGGTCGAGCAGGCCGTCCTCGACCAGGGTCATGGCCAGCGGCAGCAGCAGCTCGACGCTGCTGATGCCCGGCTCGGTGGCGCCGAACGGCGCCAGCTTGGCGTCGCGCTCATGGGGTTGGTGGTGGCTGGAGATCGCCTGGATCACCCCGGCCTTCACCGCCTCGCGCAGGCCGTCGCGGTCAGCGGCGGTGCGCAGCGGCGGTTGCACGTGGTACAGGCTGGAGAAGTCGCGCAGGGCCTCGTCGGTAAGAATCAGCTGGTACAGGGCCACGTCGGCGGTGACCGGCAGGCCCAACTGCTGGGCCTGGGCGATCAGGCGCGCGCCGCGGGCGCTGGTGATCTGCGTGAAGTGCGCGCGCACGCCGGTCTGCTCGACCAGCAGCAGGTTGCGTGCCAGGGCCACGGTTTCGGCAGTTTCCGGGATGCCCGAAAGGCCGAGGAAGCTGGCCATGGCGCCTTCGTGGGCCAGGCCGCCCTGGGCCAGGTCGCGGTCCTGGGAGTGGAACACCACGGTAAGGTCGAAGGTGGCGGCGTACTCCAGGGCACGTACCAGGGTGCGGTTGTTGGCGATGCCCTGCAGGCCGTTGCCGAAGGCCACGCAGCCCGTGTCGCGCAGCGCCACCAGTTCGGCCAGTTGCTCGCCCTCCAGGCCCTTGGTCAGGGCGCCGATCGGGTAGACCTTGCTGTTGCCGGCCTCGCGCGCACGGTCGAGGATCAGCTCGGCGACTGCCGAGGTGTCCAGCACCGGGCGGGTCAGCGGCGGGCAGCACAGGCTGGTGACGCCACCGGCGACGGCGGCGCGGGTCTCGCTGGCGATGTTGCCCTTGCGGCTGTAGCCCGGCTCGCGCAGGGCGACGTCGAGGTCGACCAGGCCAGGAGCGGCGACCAGGCCATCGGCCTGGATCGTGCGGCTGGCGCTGAAGCCGGCCGGTGCGGCGCCGATGACGTGGAGGCGGCCGCCGTCCAGGTGCAGGTCGGTGATCTGGTCCAGGCCGCTGTTGGGGTCGATGACCCGGGCGCCAAGAATGCTGATGCTCACAGGGCGTTCTCCTGGTCGAGTTGACGTTGCGCGGCCTGGCCGCTCATGGCCATGGACAGCACGGCCATGCGCACGGCGATGCCGTAGGTGACCTGGTTGAGGATCACCGACTGGGCGCTGTCGGCCACCGCCGACTCGATCTCCACGCCGCGGTTGATCGGCCCCGGGTGCATGACGATGGCGTCGGGCTTGGCGGCGGCCAGGCGCGCGGTGGTCAGGCCGAACAGGCGGTAGAACTCGCCTTCGCTGGGCAGCAGGCCACCGGCCATGCGTTCACGCTGCAGGCGCAGCATGATCACCACGTCGACGTCCTTCAGGCCCTGGGCCAGGTCGCTGTAGACCTTCACGCCGTATTGCTCGACGCCCACCGGTAGCAGGGTCTTCGGGCCGATCACGCGGATGTCGGGGCAGCCAAGGGCCTTGAGTGCCAGCATGTTCGAGCGGGCCACCCGCGAATGCAGGATATCGCCGACGATGGCCACCGAGAGGTTCTCGAAGCTGCCCTTGTGGCGACGGATGGTCAGCATGTCGAGCATGCCCTGGGTCGGGTGCGCGTGGCGGCCATCGCCGCCGTTGATCACCGCCACGTCCGGGCACACGTGCTCGGCGATGAAGTGCGCAGCGCCGGAGTCGGAGTGGCGCACGACGAACATGTCGGCGGCCATGGCCTCCAGGTTGCGCAGGGTGTCGAACAGGGTCTCGCCCTTGCTGGTCGAGGAGGTCGACACGTTCAGGCTGATCACGTCGGCCGACAGGCGCTGGGCGGCCAGTTCGAAAGTGGTGCGGGTGCGGGTCGAGTTCTCGAAGAACACGTTGCACACGGTCTTGCCGCGCAGCAACGGGACTTTCTTCACGGCCCGGGCGCCGACTTCCAGGAAGGAGTCGGCGGTGTCGAGGATCTCGGTCAGCAGTTCGCGGGGCAAACCGTCGAGTGAGAGAAAGTGGCGCAGCTGGCCCTGGTCATTGAGCTGCAGCGGGCGCTTGGCGTCGAATGGCGTCATCGCGAGGGACTCTTAAAGGGCGGAAGCGGTGGCGAGGTCCTGGCGCTCGAGGGCGAGCGGTGCGGGTCCGGTCAATTTTACCCGTTCATTGGGCGCCAGTGACAAGGTAGCGCCGAGCACGTTGGGGCGGATCGGCAGTTCGCCGGCATCCAGGTCGAGCAAGCAGACCAAGGTCACGCTGGCCGGACGGCCGTAGTCGAACAGTTCGTTGAGGGCGGCGCGGATAGTGCGACCGCTCATCAGCACGTCGTCCACCAGCACCAGGTGCTGGCCCTCGACCTCGAAGGGCAGTTCCGACGGGCGTACCTGCGGGTGCAGGCCGTTCTGGCTGAAGTCGTCGCGGTAGAAGGACACGTCCAGGGTGCCCAGCGCGCTGCTGTCGCCCAGTGCCTGCTGCAGGGCCTGGGCCACCCACACGCCGCCGGTGCGGATGCCGATGAAGCGCGGCTCGGCGATGTTGCGACGGGCCAGGTGGGCGCGAAGGTCGACGGCCATCTGCCGGATCAGGTCGGCGGGATTGGGTAGGCTCATTGCGTGCTCCTCGGGGCGCCGGGTTGGCCCGGCTGCAAAGCGGATGGGTTAGTGCCCGGTGTTGGCCTCCAGCCAGCCTTGCAGGAGCAGGGCGGCGGCGATGGCGTCGACCGGGTTGTCGCGGTAGCTGCCGCGCTGACCACCGCGGGCCAGGCGTTCGCCCTTGGCCTCGAAGGTGGTCAGGCGCTCGTCGTGGGTGTGCACCGGCAGGTTGTAGCGGCCGTGCAGGCGGCGGGCGAATTTCTCGGCACGGGCGCTCATCTCGCTGGGCGTGCCATCCATGTTCAGCGGCAGGCCGACGACGATGGCGTCGGGTTTCCATTCGTCGATCAGTTTTTCCACCTGGGCCCAGTCCGGCACGCCGTTCTGCGCCTTCAGGGTGCACAACTCGCGGGCCTGGCCGGTGATCACCTGGCCGACGGCCACGCCGATCTGTTTGCTGCCGTAGTCGAAGCCCAGCAGCAGGCGCAGTTCGGCCATCAGGCGTGGCCCGCCTGGCTGGTCAGCAGGCTGAGGTTGATCCCCAGGCTGGCGGCGGCAGCCTCCAGGCGCAGGTCGCTGGCCAGGCCGAAGATGATTTCCGGGTCGAACGGGCAGTTGAGCCAGGCGTTGTCGGCAAGCTCGGCCTCCAGCTGGCCGGCTTCCCAGCCGGCGTAGCCCAGGGTGATCAGGCTGCGCTTGGGGCCGATGCCGTCGGCGATGGCGAACAGCACGTCCTGGGAGGTGGACAGCGACAGCCCCTGCAGCTCGACGGTGGCCTGGTAGCTGCATTCGCTGGTGTGCAGCACGAAGCCGCGGTCGGTCTGCACCGGGCCACCCTGGTAGATCGGGATCTGCAGGGTGCTGACGGGCGGCTCTTCGTCCGGGCGCAACTGCTCCAGGATGTCGGCCAGGTTCAGCTCCTGCGGGCGATTGACCACCAGGCCCATGGCGCCGTTGGCGTTGTGCTCGACGATGTAGGTCAGGGTCTGGGCAAAGTTCGGATCGGCCATGTGTGGCATGGCGATCAGGAACTGATGCTTGAGGTAGCTCGGGTTGAGGGTTTTCATGGGTGATAGTGTGGCGTCAGGTGGGCTTGGCTTCAAGCTCCACCACGTTTCGAGCTTCAAGCTAGTTGCTGGACAACCGGTCACCGCGGGCGAAGCGCCAGGTGCGGATGATTTCCAGCCGGTCGAACTCCGCCAGGTCGCCGGTGAACGGTGCGAACGGCGCTGCCAGACGGACGATACGCTGGGCCGCCTGGTCGAGCACCGGCTGGCCGGAGGACTCCAGGACCAGCACCTCGTACAGCGAACCGTCGCGGTTGATCGACACCATCATCCGCAGGTTGCCGTAGATCTGCTGGCGGCGGGCCTGCTCGGGGTAGTTGAGATTGCCGACCCGCTCGACCTTCTTGCGCCACTCCTCCTTGTACCAGGCACCCTTGTCGCGCATCGTCGAGGCCGCGTTGAGGCGGTGGATGCGCGGGCGCTTGGCGTACAGCTGCTGCTCCTGGGACAGCTCCGCCTCGAGGCTGGCGATCTGGCTGGACAACTGCGAACTGTCGAACTCCGGCACCGCCGCCTGGGGCTTGGGCCGCGGCTTGCTTTCCTTGGGCTTGGGCTCCACCTTGTGCGGCTTGGGTGCCTGGGTGGCCACCGCGGATTTTTTCGGCGCAGGTGGCGTCTCGGGTCTGGCCGCCGGCGGCGGGGTGACCTTGTTGATCTTGCTGTCCTGGAACGGCGCGACCTCGGTGGTCTTGGGCACCGCCTTCTTCTCCAGGGTGCCACTGCCCTGCTGGTCGTCCTGGGCCTGGAAGTCAGCCTTCTGCGGCGGCTTCTCGCTCTTGAAGGTGGCCAGGGTGATGTCCATGGTGTGGCGGATTTCGGCCGGCTTGACCACGGTGAAGCCCACGCCGAGGATCAGTGCCAGGTGCACCAGCGCAGCCAGGAACAGGGTGAAGCCGAGCCGGTCCACCGGGCGAACGCGGGGTGGCAGCAGGTCGGCGGGGATGTCGGCGGGCAACGTCATCAGGTATCCACAGTCAGCTTCAAGCTAGAGCTGCAAGCTTCAAGTAGCGGCGGCCAGGCGCAGGCCCGCGTTTTCTTGCGGCTTGCAGCCCGAAGCTTGCGGCTGCGTATCATACCCCACTGCGCGCGTTTGCTCCGCGTCGGTGGTCAGTGCGCCTTGAGCTTGCGATCAATGGCGTCCATCAGTTGGGCGCCGATGCGGGTGTCGTAGGCGGCGTCGATCTCGCGGATGCAGGTCGGGCTGGTGACGTTGATCTCGGTGAGGTAGTCGCCGATCACATCCAGGCCGACGAACAGCAGGCCCTTCTCGCGCAGGGTCGGGCCGACCTGGGCGGCGATCCAGCGGTCGCGCTCGCTCAGCGGGCGGGCCTCGCCACGGCCGCCGGCGGCCAGGTTGCCACGGGTCTCGCCGCTGGCCGGGATGCGCGCCAGGCAGTAGGGCACCGGTTCGCCGTCGATCATCAGGATGCGTTTGTCACCGTCCTTGATCGCCGGCAGGAAGGCCTGGGCCATGATCTGCTGGCTGCCGTGCTGGGTCAGGGTCTCGAGGATCACCGAGAGGTTGGGGTCGCCTGGGCGGTGGCGGAATACCGAGGCGCCGCCCATGCCGTCCAGCGGCTTGAGGATCACGTCGCCATGGGTGGTGGCGAACTCACGCAGGATGTCGGCGCGGCGGCTGACCAGGGTCGGCGCCATGCACTGCGGGAAGCGCGTGGCGAACAGTTTCTCGTTGCAGTCGCGCAGGCTCTGCGGGCGGTTGACCACCAGCACGCCCTCGGCCTCGGCCTGCTCCAGCAGGTAGGTGCTGTAGACGAACTCCATGTCGAAGGGGGGGTCCTTGCGCATCAGGATCACGTCGAGCTCGGCCAGGGCGCAGTCCTGCTCCTCGCCCAGCTCGAACCAGCGTGCCGGGTCGGCGAACACGGTCAGCGGGCGCATCTGCGCACGGGCCTGGCCGGCGCCCAGGTAAAGGTCACGCTGTTCCATGTAGAACAGGGTCCAGCCGCGCTCCTGGGCCGCCAGCAGCATGGCCAGCGAGCTGTCCTTCTTGTAGGAAATGGACGCGATGGGGTCCATGACAATCCCGAGGCGAACGCTCATGGGTGAATTCCTCTTGGCGGCACCTGGGCCGCGATGGCTCTAAGACAAAAGTGGTTCAGGGTGGCGCCGCGAGCGCGGATGGTCAAGGGCCGGGCAGATGGAATGGCTATCCGGAGTGTGCTAAAAATGCCCACAGCTTCAAGCTGCAAGCCCCAAGCTGCAAGAAAAGGCCCGCCATGCCCCGATCCGCTTTTTCTTGCCGCTTGAAGCTTGGCGCTTGAGGCCTGAAGCTTGCCGCTCTCCGCGAGCATCGATGGTAGCGAAGATATGGAACAACCCCTGAAGGTGATGGTGATCGACGACTCGCGCACGATCCGCCGCACCGCCCAGATGTTGCTCGGCGAGGCGGGCTGCGAGGTGATCACCGCCAGCGATGGCTTCGATGCCCTGGCCAAGATCGTCGACCACAAGCCACAGATCATCTTCGTCGATGTCCTGATGCCACGCCTGGACGGCTACCAGACCTGCGCGGTGATCAAGCACAACAGCGCCTTCAAGGATACCCCGGTGATCCTGCTGTCCTCGCGCGATGGCCTGTTCGACAAGGCCCGCGGCCGGGTGGTCGGCTCCGACCAGTTCCTGACCAAACCATTTAGCAAGGAAGAACTGCTCGATGCGATCAGGGCTCACGTGCCCGGGTTCGCCGTGCAGGCACAACACGCACCCTGACCCCGTCCGCCATGGCGGTGTCTTCTTTCCTTTGATGGGGAAACAGCATGGCCCGAGTTCTGATTGTCGACGACTCGCCGACAGAAATGTACAAACTGACTGCCTGGCTGGAAAAGCACGGGTACCAGGTGCTCAAGGCCGACAACGGCGCCGACGGCGTGGCCCTGGCCCGCCAGGAAAAGCCCGATGCGGTGCTGATGGACATCGTCATGCCCGGCATGAATGGCTTCCAGGCCACCCGCCAGTTGAGCAAGGACGCCGAGACCAGCGCCATTCCGGTGATCGTGGTCACCACCAAGGACCAGGAAACCGACCGGATCTGGGCCAAGCGCCAGGGCGCCCGCGACTTCCTGACCAAGCCGGTGGAAGAGGCCGCGCTGATCGGCAAGCTGCAAGAAGTGCTCAAGGTTTGACCACCCGCCCCCACGGCGCGTCGCTGACCGCCTTCGAGCTGTTGCTGGACATCGACCGGCGCTGCCGCCTGCTGGTGGCCGACCAGCCCCTCCAGGACACCCGGGTGCAACACTGGAGTGGCATCGGCTTTCGCATCGCCGGGCAGTGGTTCGTGGCGCCCATGGGCGAAGTCGCCGAGGTATTGCGCGAGCCGCGCAGCAGCCGGGTGCCAGGCGTGCAGCCATGGGTCAGCGGCGTGGCCAACCTGCGTGGCCGGCTGTTGCCGGTGATGGACCTGTGTGCCTTCTTCGGCCTCGGCCCGGCGGCGCCGGGCAAGCAGCGCCGGGTGCTGGTGCTGGACCACGAGGAACTGTTCGCCGGCCTGCTGGTGGACGAGGTGCTGGGGTTGCAGCACTTTGCCCTGAGCAGCCTGGAGCTGGCGCCGCCGCAGCCGCTGCTGCATGCCGCGGCGCCCTTCGTCCAGGGGCATTTCCCCCGTGAGCGCAACTGGGCGATCTTCAGCCCGTTCGCCCTGGCCCAGGCGCCGGGCTTTCTCGATGTGGCGTTGTAGAGGACCGACCGTGAACAAGCCCGTCACCCCCGTCACCCCACCAGCCGTGACGCCGCGTGCCCGTAGCAGTGCGCAGATCACCGTGCTGTTCGTGGTGCTGATCCTGTCGATCATCCTGCTGTTCGCCAACTTCGCCTACCTCAATACCCAGTCCACCTACGACAAGCAGTACATCGGCCACGCCGGCGAGTTACGGGTGCTGTCCCAGCGTATCGCCAAGAACGCCACCGAGGCGGCGACCGGCAAGGCTCTGGCCTTCAAGCTGCTGAGCGATGCGCGCAACGACTTCGAGCGGCGTTGGAGCTACCTGCGCGAGGGCGACAAGGCCACCGGCCTGCCGCCGGCACCGACAACCGTGCGCGACGAGATGGCCGCCGTGCACCAGGACTGGGAGAACCTGCGCAAGAACACCGACACCATCCTGGCCAGCGAGCAGACCGTGCTGTCCCTGCACCAGGTGGCGGCGACCCTGGCCGAGACCGTGCCGCAGCTGCAGGTCGAGTACGAGAAGGTGGTGGAGATTCTGTTGCAGAGCGGTGCGCCCGCCAACCAGGTGGCCGTGGCCCAGCGCCAGTTGCTGCTCGCCGAGCGCATCCTCGGCTCGGTCAATACCGTGCTGGCCGGGGACGACAGTGCGGCCCAGGCCGCCGATGCCTTCGGCCGCGACGCCAGCCGCTTCGGCCAGGTGCTCGAAGGCATGCTCGGGGGCAACCCGGCGATCCAGGTGACCAAGGTCGAGGACCCGGATGCCCGCGCCCGCCTGGCGGAGATCGCCGAGCTGTTCCAGTTCGTCGCAGGCTCGGTGGACGAGATCCTCGAGACCTCGCCCGAGCTGTTTCGCGTACGCGAGGCGGCCGGCAACATCTTCAGCCTGTCGCAGACCCTGCTCGACGAGGCCTCGCACCTGGCCAACGGCTTCGAGAACCTGGCCAACGGGCGCACCCTCGACACCGTCGGCGGCTACGCCCTAGGCCTGCTGGCGCTGGCGTCGATCATCCTCATCGGCCTGGTGATGGTCCGCACCACCCGTCGCCAGTTGCGCGACACCGCCGAGAAGAACGAACGCAACCAGCAGGCGATCATGCGCCTGCTCGACGAGATCGAGGAGCTGGCCGACGGCGACCTGACCGTCACTGTCTCGGTCACCGAGGACTTCACCGGCGCCATCGCCGACTCGATCAACTACTCGGTCGACCAGTTGCGCGACCTGGTGGTGACCATCAATCACAGCGCCGAGCAGGTCGCCGCCGCGGTGCAGGACACCCAGAACACCGCGCGCCAGCTGGCCAAGGCCTCGGAGCACCAGGCCGAGCAGATCAGCGAGGCCTCGCTGGCGGTGGGCGATATGGTCGAGTCGATCGACCGGGTCTCGGCCCATGCCTACGAGTCGGCCAAGGTGGCCGAGCGTTCGGTCGCCATTGCCAACAAGGGCAACGAGGTGGTGCACAACACCATCCAGGGCATGGACAACATCCGCGAGCAGATCCAGGACACCGCCAAGCGGATCAAGCGGCTTGGCGAGTCTTCCCAGGAAATCGGCGATATCGTCAGCCTGATCGACGACATTGCCGACCAGACCAACATCCTGGCCCTTAACGCGGCGATCCAGGCCTCGCTCGCCGGCGAGGCCGGACGCGGCTTCGCCGTGGTCGCCGACGAGGTGCAGCGCCTGGCCGAGCGCTCGTCGTCGGCCACCCGGCAGATCGAGGCGCTGGTGCGGACCATCCAGGCCGACACCAACGAGGCCGTGATCTCCATGGAGCAGACCACCGCCGAGGTGGTGCGTGGGGCCCGCCTGGCCCAGGACGCCGGCGTTGCCCTGGCGGAGATCGAGGGGGTATCGCAGACCTTGGCCGAACTGATCCACAGCATCTCGGATGCTGCCCAGTTGCAGACGTCCTCGGCCGGTCAGATCTCCCACACCATGGCGGTGATCCAGCAGATCACCGCGCAGACTTCCGCCGGCTCCGGCGCCACCGCCGACAGCATCCGCCACTTGGCACGCATGGCCAGTGAAATGCGCCGCTCGGTGTCCGGTTTCACCCTGCCGGCGCCTGCCGAGCGACCTTGAGGAGCCACCGATGGTCGCTGCAGCAGTGAGCCCCGAACGTCACGACACGGTTGCCCTGGCCTGGGCCAAGGCGCCCATCCTCGATTGCTTGGGGCAGGCGCGCCAGGCGCTGGAGCGCTTTGCCAGCGAGCCGGAAGACCCGGCGGTGCTGGCCTTCTTCGTCGACAACCTGCACCAGGTGCAGGGTTGTCTGCGCATGCTCGAACTGCGCGGCGCGGCGCGCCTGGCCGAGGAACTGGAACTGCTCGGGCGGGCCATGGCCGACGGCCAGGTCAGCCCCCGTGGCGACTGCCTGGGGGCACTGTTCCGTGGCCTGGAGCAGCTTCCGCCGTACCTGGAGCGTTTGCGCAGCGCCCGTCACGACCTGCCGCTGGTGATGCTGCCGCTGCTGAACCAGCTGCGCGGCTGCCGCGGTGCCGACCCATTGTCCCAGGGCTGCCTGGTGGGCGATGCGGCGCAGCGCCTGGCGGGTGCCGCCGACCTGGCCAACCTCGACTTGTCCCTGGGCAACTGGCGCGAACAGCTGCAGGCCGGCCAGGGCCGCGATGCCCTGCGCTCGGTGGTGATGGCGCTGTGTGACGATCTGGTGCGCATCAAGGAGCGCCTGGACCAGTTCGTGCGGGGCGACCGCCAGCAGAGCGAGCAGCTCGAAGCGCTGTTGGCACCGCTGCGCCAGGTCGCCGACACCCTGGCCGTACTGGGATTCCAGCAGCCGCGGCGGGTGATCGTCGACCAGGTGCTGGCCCTGCAGGCCCTGGCCCAGGGCGAGCGGGCAGCGGACGACGCGGTATTGATGGATATGGCCGGCGCCCTGTTGTACGTGGAGGCGACCCTCAATGGCATGATCGGCCCGCTGGAGGAGGCCGGCCAGGCAGGGCTGCCCGGGGCGGACCTGGCGCAGATCCGCCAATTGGTGCTGAACGAGTCGTTGGCGGTGTTGCAGCAGGCCAAGGACCTGATCGGCGACTGCCTCGAGTCCGGTTGGCCGCGCCAGCGCCTGCAACCCTTGCCGGGCCTGTTGCAGCAAGTGCGGGGGGCGCTGGCGATGCTGATGCTGCCGGCCGCCGCCGAGGTATTCGGCGCTTGTGCCGGCTATGTGCAGGGCTGGCTGTCGCACCTGGACGAAGAACCGCCGGCGGACGAGCTGAACCACCTGGCCGAGGCCCTCAGCGCCGGTGAGTGCTACCTGCAATGGCAGGTGGCCGACCCCTTGGCCGATGGCCAGCCCTTCATCGACATGGCCTGTGTCAGCCTGGCGGCGTTGGGCGTGCCGTGCCGGCAACAGCAGGCGAGCGCCGAGGCCGAGGCGATCGACGACGAACTGCGCCAGGTGTTTCTCGAGGAAGCCGGCGAGCTGCTCCCGGAGGTCGAGCGCCACTGGCTGCGCTGGCGAGCGGACAATCGCCTGCACGATGCCCTGGTCGAGGTACGCCGTGCGCTGCACACCCTCAAGGGCAGCGGGCGGATGGTCCATGCCGAGGCTGTCGCGGAGCTGGCCTGGGGCGCCGAGCATCTGCTCAACCGCGTACTGGAGGGGCGCATCGCGCTGGGTGCCGAAGGGGTAGTGGCCTTGCAGCAGGTGTTCGTGCGCCTGCCCGACCTGCTCGCCGATTTTGCGGTCGGCCAGTTGCCGCCGCTGGAGGAGGTCGAGCAACTGGCCGGCCACCTGCACGCGCTGGCGATGAACGATGCGCCTGTGGCCAGCGAGGTCGAGGGGTTCGATCCGCAACTGCTGGAGATCTTCCGCAACGAGGCGCTGGGCCACCTCGGCCGCCTCGAAGCCTTCCTGCAGGCGGCCGACGGGCAGGGGGCGCCGGTCAGCGACAGCCTGCAGCGCGCCTTGCACACGCTCAAGGGCAGCGCCGCCATGGCCGGCGTCATGCCGATCGCTGAACTGGCCACTGCCTTCGACCGCCTGGTGCGCGAATACAAGGGGCACCAGTTGCGCTTGCAGGTCGCGGAGCTCGAATGGCTGGAGGCGGCCCGCTCATTGTTCCACGTGGGCCTGGCCCAGCTGGACAGCGCGCCGCTGGCGGCCATCCCCGGTGCGGTGGAGCTGATCGAGCAGGTCGGCGAGGCGGTGGATGCGCGCCTGGCGGTCCTGCAGGACGAGCCTCTGCACACGCGCAGGGTCAAGCGCGATCCCCAGTTGATCGCCCGCTTCCTGGCCCAGGGCATGGACATCCTGCTCGATGCCGAATCGTTGCTGTCGTGCTGGCAGGAGCATCCCGGCGAGCGCCAGGAACTGGATGCCTTGCTCGACGAACTGACCACCCTTGGCCACGCTGCCCATCTGGCGGACCTGTGGCAGGTGGATGAACTCTGCGAGGCCTTGCTCGACCTGTACGGTGCGGTGGAAGAGGGTAGCCTGGCGGCCAGTGCGCGCTTCTTCGCCCAAGCTCAGCAGGCCCATGAAGCCTTGATCGACATGCTCGACGAGATTGCCGCCGGCCAGGAGGCGACCGCCCGTCCGGAGTGCCTTGCCGCCTTGCGTGGGCTGCTGGACGACGCCCTCGAGCCAGGTGCCACGGGCCTGGTGGGCCAAGATGCGGTGACACCGCTGGCCTCACCCGGGCCTGTAGCGCAAGAGACAGACAGCCCGGGCGACAACGAACTGCTGGAAGTCTTCCTCGAAGAAAGCTCGGACATCGTCGAAAGCGCTGCCGCCGCATTGGAACGCTGGCAGGCCGACCCGCGCAGCAGCGTCGAGATCGAGAACCTGCTGCGCGACCTGCACACCCTCAAGGGCGGGGCGCGGATGGTCGAGATCGCGGCCATCGGCGACCTGGCCCACGAACTGGAGTTTCTCTACGAGCTGCTGGCAGCCGGACGCCTGCCGCCCAGCCCGGCCTTGTTCGCCCTGCTGCAGAATTGCCACGATCGCCTGGCGCACATGCTCGATGCGGTTCGCCTCGGCCAGCCGCTGCATGCCGCCACGGCGTTGATCGACTACATCCGCAATTTCAGCAGCGCCGCCCTGGCCGACAGCGTGGCCGCCCAGGCCGAGGCGGCGCCTGCCGAGGCGCCTGCCGCCGCCCCCGAGCGCCCGGCGGGCGACATGGTCAAGGTCGATGCCGAGCTGCTCGATGACCTGGGCAACCTGGCCAGCGAGCATTCGGTGATTCGGGGGCGCATCGAGCAACAGATCAACGATGCCCAATTCGCCCTCAACGAGATGGAGACCACCCTGGAGCGCATGCGCGACCAGTTGCTGCGCCTGGACATCGAGACCCAGGGGCGCATGTCCAGCCGCTACCAGCCCGAGGGCGATGCCTACGACGACTTCGACCCCTTGGAAATGGACCGCCACTCCCAGTTGCAGCAGTTGTCCCGGGCCTTGTTCGAATCGGCCTCGGACTTGCTCGACCTCAAGGAAACCCTGGCCCAGCGCGCCCAGGAGACGCACAGCCTGCTGTTGCAGCAGGCACGGGTCAACAGCCAGCTGCAGGAAGGCCTGACGGCCACCTTGATGGTGCCTTTCGAGCGCCTGGTGCCGCGCTTGCAGCGGGTGGTCCGGCAGGTGGCCAGCGAGCTGGGCAAGCAGGTCGAGCTGGTGGTCGGCAATGCCGAGGGCGAACTGGACCGCAGTGTCCTCGAACGCATGGTGGCGCCCCTGGAGCATATGCTGCGCAACGCCGTCGATCACGGCCTGGAAGCCCGCGAGGTGCGCCTGGCCGCCGGCAAGCCGGAGCTTGGGACCATCCACCTCAACCTGCTTCACGAAGGCGCCGACATCGTCATCGAGATGAGCGACGACGGTGCTGGCGTGCCCCTGGAGGCGGTGCGCAACAAGGCGATCAAGCGTGGCCTGCTGTCACCCCGGGCACAGCTCAGCGACCACGAGATCCTGCAGTTCATCCTGCGCCCCGGTTTCTCCACCGCCGAGAAGATCACCCAGATCTCCGGGCGCGGCCTGGGGATGGACGTGGTGCACGAAGAGGTCAAGCAACTGGGCGGCTCGATGAGCATCGAGTCCAGCCCTGGCAAGGGCGCGCGCTTTTTGATCCGCCTGCCGTTCACCGTGTCGGTGAACCGGGCCTTGATGGTGCACCTGGGCGAGGAGCAGTACGCCATCCCGCTCAACACCATCGAAGGCATCGTGCGTGTGCCGCCCGCTGAGCTGGAGGCTTGCTACCAGTTGGACCCGCCGCGCTACACCTACGCCGGCCATGCATACGAATTGCGTTACCTCGGCGAATTGCTGCAGGGGACGGCCCAGCCCAGCCTGCTGGGGCAGAGCGTGCCGCTGCCGGTCCTGCTGCTGCATGCCCAGGCGCAGTCGTACGCGATCCAGGCCGACAGCCTGTCGCCGAGCCGCGAGATCGTGGTCAAGAGCCTGGGGCCGCAGTTCGCCGCGGTACCGGGGCTGTCGGGGGCGACCTTGCTGGGCGATGGCCGGGTGGTGCTGATCCTCGACCTGCTCGGCCAGCTACGGGGCCAGCAGCGCCGCCTGGCCCGCCTGCCGGGCGGCCAGGGTGGGCCGCGCCCGCTGTTCGGCCCGGCGCCACGGCGGCGCTTGCTGGTGATGGTGGTGGACGACTCGGTGACCGTGCGCAAGGTCACCAGCCGTCTGCTGGAGCGCCACGGCATGAGCGTGCTGACCGCCAAGGACGGTGTCGATGCCATGGCTCAGCTTGAGGCGCATCGCCCGGACGTGCTGCTGCTGGACATCGAGATGCCACGCATGGACGGCTTCGAGGTGGCCACCCGAGTGCGTCGTGACACCCGCCTGAAGGATCTGCCGATCATCATGATCACGTCCCGTACCGGCCAGAAGCACCGCGACCGGGCCATGGCCATCGGGGTCAACGAATACCTGGGCAAGCCCTACCAGGAGTCGGTCCTGCTGCAGAGCATCGCCCACTGGAGCCAGCCTCATGCTTGAACATATCGCCGGCCAGCGCAGCAGCCTGACGGGCCTGCTGCTGCCTTTGGGCGACCGCACCCTGGTGCTGCCCAACGTCGCCGTGGCCGAGCTGATCGGCCAGCGTGCCTTCGCCTGCCGCCCGGGCAACCCGGCTTGGCACCTGGGCTGGATCGACTGGCGCCAGCAGCGCTTGCCGCTGATCGGCTTCGAGGCCGCCTGTGGCGGCGAGACTGCCTGCGGGGAGCGCTCGCGCGTCGTTGTGCTCAACGCCCTGGGCGACACCGGGCTACGCTATCTGGCGCTGCTGCTGCAGGACATCCCCCGCTCATGCAAGCTCGACAGCCAGCTCAACTATGTGGACGTGCCCTTGGCCAGCCTGGAACTGGCGGCCGTGCAGGTCGGCGAGCAGGTCGCGCGGGTACCGGACCTGGCGGGTCTCGAGCGGCTAGTCCGCGAAGCCTCCCCAGCTTCAAGCCTCAAGCCGCAAGCTTCAAGCTGATCGCTGCCTGCTTTTTCTTGTAGCTTGCAGCTGCCCCTAGGAACCCGCGTCGACTGCAGAGGTCTGTGCTTGCATGTATCACGGTGAACGTTTCAACGCCTGGACGCACCTGGTCGGTGCCGTGCTGGCCTGCATCGGTGCCATCTGGCTGATCGTCGTGGCCGGGCTGCAGGGCGACCCCTGGAAGATCGTCAGTTTCTCCATCTACGGCGCCACTCTGCTGCTGCTCTACAGCATCTCCACCCTCTACCACAGCACCCGCGGGCGGGCGAAGGTGATCATGCGCAAGCTCGACCACCTGTCGATCTACCTGCTGATCGCCGGCAGCTATACGCCGTTCTGCCTGGTCAGCCTGCGCGGGCCCTGGGGCTGGAGCCTGTTCGGCGTGGTCTGGGGCCTGGCCGTGGTCGGCATGCTGCAGGAGATCAAGCCGCGCTCGGAGGCGCGGGTGCTGTCGATCATCATCTACGCGGTGATGGGCTGGATCGTCCTGGTGGCGGTCAAGCCCCTGCTGTACAGCCTGGGAGCCGCCGGCTTCGCCTGGCTGGCGGCCGGCGGGGCGTTCTATACCATCGGCATCATCTTCTTCGCCTTCGACAGCCGCTTTCGCCACTGGCATGGCATCTGGCACCTGTTCGTCATCGCCGGCAGCCTGTTGCACTTCATCGCCGTGTTCTTCTACGTGCGTTAAAAGTCGCCCCACAACTGCTGCGCCACCGACAACGCCACCACCGGCGCGGTCTCGGTGCGCAGCACACGTGGGCCGAGGCGGGCGGCGTGGAAACCGGCGGCCTTGGCCTGCTCGACCTCGGTATCGCTCAAGCCGCCTTCCGGGCCGATCAGGAAGGCCAGGCGCGCAGGTTTGGCATGGCGGGTCAAGGGCTCGGCCACCGGGTGCAGGACCAGCTTGAGGTCCGCGTCGCTCGCCTTGAGCCATTCGGCCATGGCCACCGGCGGGTGGATCACCGGCAGGGTCGAGCGGCCGCATTGCTCGCAGGCGCTGATCGCTACCTGGCGCCAATGGGCCAGTCGTTTGTCGGCGCGTTCGTCCTTCAGGCGCACCTCGCAGCGTTCGCTGACGATCGGGGTGATTTCAGTGGCGCCCAGTTCGGTGGCTTTCTGGATCGCCCAGTCCATCCGTTCGCCACGGGACAGGCCCTGGCCCAGGTGAATGCGCAGCGGCGATTCGGCCTGGCCGGGCAGGGCCTGGTCGAGGGCGACGCGCACGGTCTTCTTGCCGACTTCGAGCAACTGGCCACGGTATTCCTGGCCGCTGCCGTCGAACAGTTGCACGGCGTCACCGGGGGCCATGCGCAGCACGCGGCCAATGTAGTGGGCCTGGGCCTCGGGGAGTTCGTGCTCGCCGAGGCCCAGGGGGGCATCGATGAAGAAGCGGGACAGTCTCATGAAGGGCTCGACAGTAAAGTGGTGACGCATTCCGTGTGGGAGCGGGCTTGCCCGCGAATGCGTCCGATCAGGCAACGGGGCCGTGCTGGCTGGCGCATTCGCGGGCAAGCCCGCTCCCACAGGGGAATGCGCGATGCTTGTGGTCAACCCGGATCGCGGAAATCGGGGTGGAAGTCCTTCGGCACCGTCACGCTGACGCTGTCGCGGGTGGCGATGTCGATGCCTTCGCTGGCCACTTCGGCCAGGAAGTCGATCTGTTCCGGGGTGATCACGTACGGCGGCAGGAAATACACCACGCTGCCCAGCGGGCGCAACAGGGCACCACGGGTCAGGGCATGCTCGAAGACCTTCAGGCCACGCCGTTCCTGCCAGGGGTAGGCGACCTTGCCGGCCTTGTCCTGGACCATCTCGATGGCCAGGGCCATGCCGGTCTGGCGCACTTCGGCCACGTGCGGGTGGTCGGCCAGGTGCGCGGTGGCGCTGGCCATGCGCGCGGACAGGGCTTTGTTGGCCTCGATCACCTGGTCCTGCTCGAAGATGTCCAGGGTCGCCAGGGCCGCTGCGCAGGCCAGCGGGTTGCCGGTGTAGCTGTGCGAATGGAGGAAGGCGCGCAGGGTCGGGTAGTCGTCGTAGAAGGCCTGGTACACCTCGTCGGTGGTCAGGCAGGCGGCCAGTGGCAGGTAGCCGCCGGTCAGCGCCTTGGACAGGCACAGGAAGTCCGGGCGGATGCCGGCCTGTTCGCAGGCGAACATCGTCCCGGTGCGGCCGAAGCCCACGGCGATCTCGTCATGGATCAGGTGCACGCCATAGCGGTCGCAGGCCTCGCGCAGCAGCTTGAGGTACACCGGATGGTACATGCGCATGCCACCGGCCCCCTGGATCAGCGGCTCGACGATCACCGCGGCGATGCTGGCGTGGTGTTCGGCCAGGGTCTGCTCCATGGCGGCGAACATGTTCCGGGAATGCTCTTCCCAGCCCATGCCCTTTGGGCGCAGGTAGCAGTCGGGGCTCGGGACCTTGATGGTGTCGAGCAGCAGTGCCTTGTAGGTTTCGGTGAACAGCGGCACGTCGCCCACCGACATGGCGGCGATGGTCTCGCCGTGGTAGCTGTTGCTCAGGGTGACGAAGCGCTTCTTGTCGGGCTGGCCCTTGTTCTGCCAATAGTGGAAGCTCATCTTCAGCGCCACTTCGATGCACGACGAGCCGTTGTCGGCATAGAACACCCGCTCCAGCCCGGCCGGGGTCATGGCCACCAGGCGTTCGGACAGCTCGATCACCGGCTGGTGGCTGAAACCGGCCAGGATCACATGCTCGAGCTGGTCGACCTGGTCCTTGATGCGCTGGTTGATGCGTGGGTTGGCATGGCCGAACACGTTGACCCACCAGGAGCTGACGGCGTCCAGGTAGCGCTTGCCCTCGAAGTCTTCCAGCCACACGCCCTCGCCACGGCGGATGGGGATCAGCGGCAGGTGCTCGTGGTCTTTCATCTGGGTGCAGGGGTGCCACAGGACCTTGAGGTCGCGTTGCATCCACTCGTTGTTCAGGCCCATGGGCACTTCTCCTGGCGACGCGGCGTGTATGAACCGGTAAGCCTAAGCAAAGCCGGCGGACGGGACAACCGCAGTGCTGACTGAAACAAAAAATCCAGTGCTGCTAGGCACTTGATGGCGCTGTGCTGGCGAGGTTCGCATACCTGACGTATTCTTAACGCATCACCCCCTGGGGGCTCGTTTCCCCCCTTTTTTCGTCATCTCTGATCCGGAGTTCGCCAAAATGGCTGCTGCTTGGGTGCGCCTGTGCGCGTTGATATTGATCGGTGTGTCCAGCGGTGCCGCGCTGGCAAAGGACAAGACACCGTCGGCGATCGTGGTGGGTGGCGGCCTGGCGGGCCTGACCGCAGCCTACGAACTGCAGAACAAGGGCTGGCAGGTCACCCTGCTGGAGGCCAAGTCCGGCATGGGAGGACGCTCGGGCCTGGCCACCAGCGAATGGATCGGCAACAGCAAGGCTCAGCCGGTGCTCAATCAGTATCTGGAGCGTTTCAAGCTTGAAACACTGCCGGCGCCGGAGTTCGTGCGCACCCCCGGCTACCTGATCGACGGCGAATACTTCAGCGCCGCCGACCTGGCCACCAAGCAGCCAGTCACTGCCGAAGCGCTCAAGCGCTACGAGAAGACCCTCGACGACCTGGCCCGTTCGATCGACGATCCGCTGAACCCGGCGGCCAACAGCACGCTGTTCGCCCTCGACCAGATGAACGTCTCCACCTGGCTGGACAAGCTGCAGTTGCCGACCACTGCGCGCCAACTGATCAACCAGCAGATTCGCACCCGCTACGACGAGCCCTCGCGCCTGTCGCTGCTCTATTACGCCCAGCAGACCCGTGTCTACCGTGGCGTCAGCGACCGAGACCTGCGCGCCGCGCGCCTGCCAGGCGGCAGCCCGGTGCTGGCCCAGGCGTTCGTCAAGCAGCTCAAGACCATCAAGACCAGCTCGCCGGTGACCGCCATCGTCCAGGACAAGAACGGCATCATGGTCAAGGTCGGCGATGTCGGCTACCAGGCCGATTACCTGGTCATGGCCGTGCCGCTGCGTGCGCTGGCGAAGATCCAGATGACCCCGGGGCTGGACAGCCAGCACCTGGCGGCCCTCAAGGGGACCAACTACGGCTGGCGCGACCAGATGATGCTCAAGTTCAAGCAGCCGGTATGGGAAAGCCGTGCGCGCATGTCTGGCGAGATCTTCAGCAACGCCGGCCTGGGCATGTTGTGGATCGAGCCGGCGCTCAAGGGCGGGGCCAACGTGGTGATCAACCTGTCCGGCGACAATGCGCGCCTGTTGCAGGCGTTCGGCGACAAGCAGATGGTCGACCAGGTCCTGATTCGTCTGCACGCCTTCTACCCGCAGGCCCGTGGTGCGTTCACCGGCTATGAAGTGCGCCGCTACAGCACCCAGGCCGGCATGGGCGGCGCGTACCTGGCCTACGGGCCAGGGCAGATCAGCAAGTACTGGCGCCTGTGGGAGCGCCCGGTGCAGCGTATCGCCTTTGCCGGCGAGCACACCGATGCCCTGTACCCGGGCACCCTCGAAGGCGCCCTGCGCAGTGGCCAGCGGGCGGCCAGCCAGGTGCAGGACCTGGCGGCCGGTAAGTCGTTCGATCCGGCCAAGGCCAAGCCGGTGGCTGCGGCGCCTGCCGTCGGCAAGGACAAGCCAGCCGGCTTCTTCTCGCGCCTGTTCGGTGGCGACGACAAGCCGCAGCCCAAGGAAGCCCCCATCAAGGCAGCGCCCGAGGCGGGCTGATTCGACGTAACAGCTGGGGCTGCAAGGCAGCCCCAAGTGCGCTCCCTTGCGACAACACCTCATCTCCCGTCTACCGTTAATGTTTCCTTAATAGGAAGCTCGCACACTACATATCGGATTTATCGATAATCCGAAGCAAGTTTTTCCGCTTTTATTCGATACGTTTCGCGCTAGTCTGTGCGTAGCTTTCACGGGGAACATGCCAACATGCAACTGCGCAACTCACCTTCTCGCTATGGCCTGGTCAGCATCGTCCTGCACTGGGGCGTAGCCCTGGCGGTCTTCGGCCTGTTCGGCCTGGGCCTGTGGATGGTCGGCCTCGACTACTACAGCCCATGGCGCAAGTCGGCGCCCGACCTGCACAAGAGCATCGGCCTGATACTGCTGGCGGTGATGCTGCTGCGCGTGCTCTGGCGCTTCGTCAGCCCGCCACCACCGGCACCGGCCAACCACGGGGCATTCACCCGGCTGGCCGCCAAGCTGGGGCACCTGGCACTGTACCTTGGCCTGTTCGCGGTGATGATCGCCGGCTACCTGATCTCCACCGCCGACGGTGTCGGTATCCCGGTATTCGGCCTGTTCGAGGTGCCGGCGCTGCTCAGCGATCTGCCCGACCAGGCGGACACTGCCGGGGTCATCCACCTCTACCTGGCCTGGGGGCTGGTGATCTTCGCCATCCTGCATGGCCTGGCAGCCCTCAAGCACCATTTCATCGACCGTGACGCGACCCTGACCCGCATGCTGGGCCGCAAAGCTTGACTCTCAACCTCAATTGCAAAGGAAGGAAGTAAGGATGTTGAAAAAGACTTTTGCCGCCCTGGCGCTCGGTACCGCCCTGTTCTCCGCCGGCCAGGCCATGGCCGCCGAATACAAGATCGACAAGGAAGGCCAGCACGCGTTCGTCGACTGGAAGATCAGCCACCTGGGCTACAGCTTCATCCACGGCACGTTCCGCGACTTCGACGGTGCGTTCACCTGGGACAGCGCCAAGCCCGAGGCCAGCAAGATCAACGTGGACCTGAAGACCGCCAGCCTGTGGTCGAACCACGCCGAGCGTGACAAGCACATCGCCAGCGCCGATTTCCTGGACGTGAAGAAGTATCCAGAGGCCAAGTTCGTTTCCACCAGCGTCAAGCCGACCGGTGACAAGACCGCCGACGTGACCGGCGACCTGACCCTGCACGGCGTGACCAAGCCGGTCACCTTCAAGGCCGTGTTCAACGGTGAAGGCAAGGACCCATGGGGCGGCGAGCGTGCGGGCTTCAACGCCACCACCACGCTGAACCTGAACGACTTTGGCATCAAGGGCCCGGGCCCAACCTCCCAGACCCTGGACCTGGACATCAGCATCGAAGGCGTGAAGAAGTAACGCGCTGATCCCTTAGGGCTGCTGTGCGCAGCCCTATCGCGACACAAGGCCGCTCCCCCAGGTTTTCTGCATCAACCACTTTAGCAGTGGCGTTGCAGGATCCTGTGGGAGCGGCCTTGTGTCGTGATAGGGCCGCGTCGCGGCCCCAACGGTTTGCTGGTCAGCGATTGCGGGTCAGCAGGGCAGGGCGCTCGCCCCGCGGACGGCTCGGCAGATCATCCAGTTGCTCGGGCGTTGGGTAACGGTCGAGCTTGGACTCCTTGCGAATGATCACCGGCTGCTGCTGTTCGCGCTGTTCGCGTGGGTTGCGCACCGCTGGCTCCTGCCGGGAGAAGTCATCGCGGCCCGCGCGGTTGCGCCCGGCGCTGCCATCACGGCGCGCGCCACCGTTGTTGTTGCGGGCACGCTTTTCGCCGGAGCCCTGGCGCTGACCACCGCCATTGCGGCCCTGGCCCCCCGCGTTACGCTGGCCGTTGCCCTGGTTGGCGTTGCCGCCATTGCCACCGGGGCGACGGTTGCGGCCCTGGTTCTTGGCGTTCTGGTAGGGGCTTACGTAGTCGGCACGGTTGCCGAAGTTGTCGATATCGTCATCCAGGAATTCCTCCGGGTCACGATCGGCCGGAATCGGCGGGATGCTGGCCTGCGCCTGGCCAGCCTGTTGGCGTGGCTTCTTGTTGTCGCGTGGCTTGCGCGCTTGCTTCTGCTGCTTGTCGCCGGCCTTGGCCTTCTCGGCGGGTTTCTCGGCGGCCTGCTGCTTGGCCTTGCCTTTGTCCTTGCCCTTGTCCTTGCGCCCGCCGCTGCCTTCCTTGCCGCCTTCGCCGCGTGCCTGGTTGCGCCCGCCACGACCGCTGTTCTGCGGACGTTCACGGACTTCCGGCTTCTCGGCCTCCACCTGGCTGGGGTCGAAGCCCATCAGGTCGCCATCGGGAATCTTCTGCCGAGTGACGCGCTCGATGCTCTTGAGCAGCTTCTCTTCGTCTGGCGCCACCAGCGAGATGGCTTCGCCCGAGCGGCCGGCGCGGCCGGTGCGGCCGATGCGGTGGACATAGTCTTCCTCGACGTTGGGCAGCTCGAAGTTGACCACGTGGGGTAATTGGTCGATATCCAGGCCGCGCGCGGCGATATCGGTGGCCACCAGCACGCGCACGGTGTTGGCCTTGAAGTCGGCCAGGGCCTTGGTGCGGGCGTTCTGGCTCTTGTTGCCGTGGATCGCGGCGGCGCTCAGGCCGTGCTTTTCCAGGTACTCGGCCAGGCGGTTGGCGCCATGCTTGGTGCGGGTGAACACCAGCACCTGTTCCCAGGCGCCCAGGGTGATCAGGTGCGCCAGCAGGGCGCGCTTGTGGCTGGCAGGCAGGCGGTAGACGCGCTGCTCGATACGCTCGACCGTGGTGTTTGGCGGCGTGACCTCGATGCGCTCGGGGTTGTGCAGCAGCTTGTCGGCAAGGTCGGTGATGTCCTTGGAGAAGGTGGCCGAGAACAGCAGGTTCTGGCGCTTGGCCGGCAGGCGGGCGAGGACCTTCTTGACGTCGTGGATGAAGCCCATGTCGAGCATGCGGTCGGCTTCGTCGAGGACCAGGATCTCCACGTGGGCGAGGTCGACGCTGCCTTGGCCGGCCAGGTCGAGCAGGCGGCCGGGGCAGGCCACCAGGACGTCGACGCCCTTGGCCATGGCCTGGATCTGCGGGTTCATGCCGACGCCGCCGAAGATGCAGGCGCTGACCAGGTGCAGGTCACGGGCATAGACCTTGAAGCTGTCATGCACCTGGGCGGCCAGTTCGCGGGTCGGTGTCAGCACCAATACCCGTGGCTGGCGTGGGCCGTGGCGCTGGGACTTGTCGGGGTGGCCGCCGGGGAACAGGCGCTCGAGGATCGGCAAGGCGAAGCCGCCGGTTTTGCCAGTACCTGTCTGGGCGGCGACCATCAGGTCGCGGCCTTGCAACACGGCGGGAATGGCCCGCTGTTGCACCGGAGTGGGCTGGGTATAGCCCGCAGCCTCGATAGCGCGGACAAGAGCCTCGGAGAGACCGAGGGAAGCAAAGGACATGGGCAATCCTGTTCTCGTGGGGGCTGGGCCCGATGGGATGATCTGCCTGGCGCGACGGGCATCGGAAGGATGCGATCGCGTCCGGTCCAGCAGGGCGTCACTGCGCATCCGGGAAGCGGCGGGCGGGCACTGGGGGGTGCGTTGCCGACGGTCGAGATGCCTGTTGCGAGGCCGAGCGTCCGGGCGTGAGCCGGGCGGGAAGGCCCGAGTATAACAGAGCTATCGCGGTGTGCCGCGTTCCTGCTGCTCAACGGTGTCAGGAATATCGGCGCCATCGCCGTCATAGCGTGCGTTGATCGCTGCATAGGCCGGTTCCAGCTTGAAGCGCCGCAGTTCGGCGGCGAACGCCTGGGCCAGTTGCTCGCGGCCTGGTTTGCGTGCCAGGCCCAGGTACTGCGGGTGGCGGCTGATCACCAGGGGCAGTTCCTCGACCTGCCGCTCGAGCCCCAGTTGGCGGCGTAGGTAGCGCCCGCCACGGCGGTCGGTCACCAGCAGGTCGATGCGGCCCAGGAGCAGTTTGCCGAAGTTCGCCTCGAGGGTGGGCGCCGCTTCCCGGCGAAACAGCGGGGATTCGCTGAACGCGGCACTGTAGGCGTAGCCCGGGGCAGTGCCCACGGTCAGGCCGGCGAGGTCTTCCAGGCGTTCGACGGCATGACGCCGGGCACGGGCCTGGAACAGCACGAACTCGACCTGCGACATGGGCTCGTCCGGGTAGACCAGGTAGGGCCTGCGCGAGTCGAGCTGGAAAATGTCCATCACGCCGTCGGCCTGGCCCTGCTCGACCATGGCCAGGCAGCGCTTCCACGGCAGGAACTGCCAGTCGATGTCGAAGCCCAGGCGCTTGAACACTTCGTTGCTGACTTCGTAATCGATGCCACGCGGCTGGCCATTGTCCCGGTAGATATAGGGCGCCCAGTCGTCGCTGACCAGGCGCAGCCGCTCGGCCTGGGCCAGCGGGCCCAGGCAGGCGAGCAGCAGGAGGCAGAAGAGGCGGGTGACATGGCGCATGGCGGGCAGGGTACGCCGTCCGCCGGTCGATGGCCAGAGAGCCGCTGCGCAGGGCCTGGACGCACCTTTTCGGTGCTCATCCAGGCCCCTGCCGGATTAGCGTGGCAGCTTGAGGTTGTTCCAGATCGCCAGGCTCGGCTCGGCCTGGTTCAGGGTGTAGAAGTGCAGCCCGGGTGCGCCGCCTTGCAGCAGTTGCTCGCACATGCGGGTGATCACTTCCTCGCCGAACGCCTGGATGCTGCGGGTGTCGTCCCCGTAGGCTTCCAGCTGCTTGCGGATCCAGCGCGGGATCTCGGCGCCGCAGGCATCGGAGAAGCGTGCCAGCTTGCTGTAGTTGGTGATCGGCATGATGCCGGGTACCACCGGAATGTCCACACCCAGCTTGCGCACGCGCTCGACGAAGTAGAAATAGCTGTCGGCGTTGAAGAAGTACTGGGTGATGGCGCTGTCGGCGCCGGCCTTGACCTTGTGCACGAAGTTGGCCAGGTCGTCCTCGAAGTTGCGTGCCTGGGGGTGCATCTCGGGGTAGGCGGCGACTTCCAGGTGGAAGTGGTCACCGCTTTCCTGGCGGATGAACTCGACCAGGTCGCTGGCGTAGCGCAGTTCGCCATAGGCCATGCCCATGCCCGACGGCAGGTCGCCACGCAGGGCGACGATGCGCTTGATTCCGGCTGCCTTGTACTGGGCGATCAGGGTGCGCAGTTCGTCCTTGCTGTCACCGACGCAGGACAGGTGTGGCGCGGCGGCTACCTTGGCCTCGCTTTCCAGTTGCAGCACGGTGTTGAGGGTACGGTCGCGGGTCGAGCCCCCTGCGCCATAGGTGCAGGAGAAGAAATCGGGGTTATAGGTGGCCAGCTGGCGGGCGACGCCCATCAGTTTTTCATGGCCGGCCTCGGTCTTGGTGGGGAAGAACTCGAAACTGTAGCGGCGTTCTTGTGACATCACTCGTTCCTCGAGCAGCGGGCTTGAGCTTCAAGCGGCGAGCTGCAAGTGAAAGCCAGATCGGTGGTGGCCGATCTGGCTGGGGCATCGTTCAAGGTCCATTCAGCTGCAAGAAGCATCGGCACGCGCTGATTTTTCTTGCCGCTTGCAACTGACAGCTTGCCGCTGGTTAGTAGCGGTAGGTGTCTGGCTTGAACGGGCCGTCGACGGTCACGCCGATGTATTCGGCCTGCTGCGGGGTCAATTGGGTGACCACGCCGCCGAAGCCGCGGACCATCTCCAGGGCCACTTCCTCGTCGAGCTTCTTGGGCAGCACTTCCACGGTCAGGCGCTCGGCCTTCTGCGCGGCCGGCAGCTCGGCGAACTTCTGGCCGAACAGGAAGATCTGCGCCAGCACCTGGTTGGCGAACGAGCCGTCCATGATGCGGCTCGGGTGGCCGGTGGCGTTGCCCAGGTTCACCAGGCGGCCTTCGGCCAGCAGGATCAGGTAGTCGTCGTTCTGCGGGTCGAAGGTGCCGGCGCCGGTGCGGTGGATCTTGTGCACCTGCGGCTTGACCTCTTCCCAGGCCCAGTGCTTGCGCATGAAGGCGGTGTCGATCTCGTTGTCGAAGTGACCGATGTTGCAGACCACGGCACGCTTCTTCAGGGCCTTGAGCATGTTGGCGTCGCAGACGTTGACGTTACCGGTGGTGGTGACGATCAGGTCGATGCGGCCCAGCAGGTCACGGTTGATGCCGTCCTCGGTGCCGGTGTTGATGCCGTTCTTGAACGGCGACACGACTTCGAAACCGTCCATGCACGCCTGCATGGCGCAGATCGGGTCGACTTCGGTGACCTTGACGATCATGCCTTCCTGGCGCAGGGACTGGGCCGAGCCCTTGCCCACGTCGCCGTAGCCGATCACCAGGGCCTGCTTGCCCGACAGCAGGTGGTCGGTACCGCGTTTGATGGCGTCGTTGAGGCTGTGGCGGCAGCCGTACTTGTTGTCGTTCTTGCTCTTGGTGACCGAGTCGTTGACGTTGATCGCCGGGACTTTCAGCTCGCCCTTGGCCAGCATGTCCAGCAGGCGGTGCACGCCGGTGGTGGTCTCTTCGGTGATGCCGTGGATCTTGTCCAGCATCGCCGGGTACTTCTTGTGCAGGATCTCGGTCAGGTCACCGCCGTCGTCCAGCACCATGTTGGCGTCCCATGGCTGGCCATCCTTGAGGATGGTCTGCTCGATGCACCACTCGTACTCCTGCTCGGTCTCACCCTTCCAGGCGAACACTGGGATGCCGGCGGCGGCGATGGCGGCAGCGGCCTGGTCCTGGGTCGAGAAGATGTTGCAGGACGACCAGCGTACTTCGGCACCCAGGGCGATCAGGGTCTCGATCAGCACGGCGGTCTGGATGGTCATGTGGATGCAGCCGAGGATCTTCGCGCCCTTGAGCGGTTGCTCGGCCTGGTATTTGCGGCGCAGGCCCATCAGCGCGGGCATTTCCGACTCGGCGATGATGATTTCCTTGCGGCCCCAGTCGGCCAGGGAGATATCGGCGACCTTGAAATCGGAAAAACCTGCAGGCGTGTTTACAGCGCTCATCGAGAGCCTCCATTCGTAGTGTGCGAATGGGCGCCGTTGTGCGTTGAGCGTCCGCGGGAGCGGACAACGCCCCATCCGAGCCTGACAGGTGGAACCTGCTGCAGCGCCCCTCGGACAGGTGGCGGGCATGACCCCTCTGCGGGTGGTCATGTGAAGCGGCTGGGATTATAGCTGCGGCGCAGGCCCAGGCCCAAGGTTTTCTGTCGATTAATCGCGACGATAGTCGATGTTCAATGGAGAGTGACTGGCGGGTCTGCCATCATTACCGCACGTCAGCCAAGCAGGTCAGGAGCACCGATGAATTTCCACACCCGCAAGTGGGTAAAACCCGAAGACCTCAACCCCAACGGCACCCTGTTCGGCGGCAGCCTGCTGCGCTGGATCGACGAGGAGGCGGCGATCTACGCCATCGTCCAGCTGGGCAACCAGCGGGTGGTGACCAAGTACATCTCGGAGATCAACTTCGTCAGCGCCTCGCGCCAGGGCGACATCATCGAGCTGGGCATCACCGCCACCGAGTTCGGTCGTACCTCGATCACCCTCAAGTGCGAAGTGCGCAACAAGATCACCCGCAAGAGCATCCTGACGGTGGACAAGATGGTCTTCGTCAACCTCGGCGAGGACGGCCTGCCAGCGGCGCACGGGCGCACCGAGATCAAGTACATCCAGGACCAGTTCCCCGATACCGCGGTCGAATGAGCTTCAAGCTGCAAGAGAAGGGCGTGCACACTCACGCTTTTTCTTGCAGCGTACAGCTAGTCAGGCTGGGCGCTGACCCCGCGTACAACGCGGCCGATGCTCAAACCCTGCACCAGGATCGACGACAGCACCACGATGTAGGTGATCGACAGCAGCAGGTCACGCTCGGCGCCGGCCGGTAGCGACAGCGCCAGCGCCACGGACACGCCACCGCGCAGGCCGCCCCAGGTCAGTACCCGCACGGTGCCCTTGGGCACACTGCGCCACCGGCGCAGCAGGACGATCGCCGGCGCCACGGTCAGCAGGCGCGACAGCAGTACCGCCACGGCCAGCACGGCGCCTGCGGCCAGGTGCATCCAGTTGAACGGCAGCAGCAACAGCTCCAGGCCGATCAGGGCGAACAGCAGGGCGTTGAGCATATCGTCGATCAACTCCCAGAAACCGTCCATGTAGCGGCGGGTCATGTCGTTCATCGCCAGGTTGCGCCCCAGGTTGCCAATGATCAGGCCGGCCACCACCATGGCGATCGGCGCCGACACGTGCAGCTCGTAGCACATGGCCGAGCCACCGATGACCAGCGCCAGGGTCAGCATCACCTCGACCTGGTACTGCTCGACGCTCTTGATCATGCGGTAGGTGGCGTAGCCGATCAGGCCGCCGAAGACGATGCCGCCGATGGCCTCGCGGGCGAACAGCACGGCGGTGTCGGCGAAGCTTGGCGTCTCGCCGAGCTGGACGATGCCCAGCAGTACGGTGAACACCACCACCGCGGTACCGTCGTTGAACAGCGACTCGCCGACGATGGTGGTCTTCAGTGGTTTGGAGGCGTTGGCGGTACGCAGAGCACCCAGCACGGCGATCGGGTCGGTGGGCGAGATCAGCGCACCGAACAGCAGGCAGTACATCAGCGGCACGTCCCAGCCGAACAGGGCGAAGATCCAGTGCGCCAGGAAACCGATCACCACGGTGGCGATCAGCACGCCGACGGTGGCCAGCAGGCCGATCGGCCAGCGGTAGCTGCGCAGGTCGGCCAGGTTGACGTGCAGGGCGCCGGCGAACAGCAGGAAAGCCAGCATCCAGTGCATGAGCAGATCGTTGAAGTCGATCTGGTTCATCAGCCCTTCGACGCGTTCTTCCAGGCCAGGGAAGCCGATCAGGCTCAGGCCCTGGATGATCAGGGAGAACAGCAGCGCGGTGACCATCACGCCAATGGCTGGCGGTAGGCCGATGAAGCGGTAGTTGACGTAGGTGAGGAGGGTGGTCAGGCAGATAAATGCGGCAACGAGTTCGAGCATCCCGAATCCTGTGACAGTGGCTTCCAAGTCATTACCCGAATGGCTCGGGCAGTTCTTTGATGATCTGGCGGAGCAGCCGGGACACATCTTATGACCGGTTTTGTTGGAATCGTTCAAGTCTGAGGGGTATGCGGCCTTGAGTCGTACACGGATGAGGCGGGCCGCGAGTGGCTGGCCCTGAGACCCATGGCGCATGGCAAGGGCTGGTGCCCTTGTCCGTGGGCAAGCCCGCTCCCATAGGGATCTGCAAAACCACATGACGTGTGATCGACGCGAACTCCTGTGGGGCTTGCCAGCGAATGGGCTGCGCAGCAGCCCCAAGGCCCCACGCGAAACGGATATAGTGTGGATCGCCCCGGCCATTGACGGCCCGAATGCTTTGCAAGGAACCCCTCTGCGTGTTGGCAACTTCTCTGGTGCTGGTCGCGGCCCTGCTGCACGCGACTTGGAATACCCTGATCAAGTTCAGTGGCGAGCGCCTGCTGGTGATCGCCAGCATGGATGCGGTGGCACTGTTGTTCGCTGTGCTGGCGATAGCATTCGTCGAGCTGCCGCCGGCCGAGGTCTGGCCCTGGCTGCTGGCCTCGGCGTTGGCCGAGCAGTTGTACCGTTTCCTGCTGATCCAGGCCTATCGGGTCGGCGACCTGGGGTTGGTCTATCCTCTGATGCGTGGCTTGTCGCCGCTGGTGGTGCTGGGGTTGACCCTGGCGTTCGCCGGCGAGTCGCTGAGCAGCCAGCAGATCATCGGTATCCTGCTGATCCCCTGCGGCATGGCCTGCCTGCTGTGGCAGGGCGGCGGTGGCGATCGCTTGCCCTGGTCGATGTTACCGGTAGTGGCGCTGATCGGCCTGTGCATCGGCTGCTACACCTGGTTCGACGGCCAGGCCGTGCGGCTGTGGGGCAAGCCCTGGGACTACCTGGTCTGGCTGACCCTGCTCAGTGCCTGGCCGTTCCCGTTGCTGGCCTGCGTGGCGCGCCGCGCACCGTTCGTGCTGTTCTGGCGTACCCAGTGGCGCCTGGGGCTGGCGGTGGGGGTATGCGTATTGCTGAGCTACGCCCTGGTGTTGTGGGCCATGCACCTGGGGTCGGTGGCCGAGGCGGCGGCGCTACGTGAGCTGAGCGTGATCCTGGTGGTGCTGATGGGCATGCGCTACCTCAAAGAACCTTTTGGCGGCCCGAGACTCCTAGCTTGCGGGCTGGTCCTGGCGGGCATGCTGGTGATGAAGCTCTGATACCGATCATTCTGAACAAGGAGTCCTGTCCATGACCGTTGCCCTGTGGTGCATTTTGATCGCGATGATCCTGCCGCCGCTGTGTGGCTTGACGGCGAAGCTGAGCAGTGGCCGTTTCGGCATGCGCGACAACCATGACCCGCGTGCCTTCCTAGATACCCTCTCAGGGTTGCCGCGCCGCGCCCATGCCGCCCAGCAGAACGGCTACGAAGCCTTTCCCGCGTTCGCCGCGGCAGTGCTGGTGGCCGATATCGTCGGCAATGCCGAGCAGGTCACCCAAGACGTGCTGGCGGTGCTCTATATCACCAGCCGGCTGCTCTACATCATCTGCTACCTGGCCGACCTGGCCGTCCTGCGCTCCCTTGTGTGGTTCGTCGGGGTGGCCCTGATCGTGACGTTCTTCATCGTTTCGATCTGAGTAGGCGTATTCGCGGGCTTGCACGTGGGGGCGCTTCGCGCCCCGAGATGGCAGTGCTTGCCCGCGAAAACGCTTGGCGCTGATTCAGGGGACTTTAGGCACTTCGGGCAACGGCTTGCCCTTGGGCCACAACAGCCAGATCTGCCCCTGCTGCTTCATGTTGCCCGCCAGTTCGCCGGCCTCCGGGCCTGTGCCCCAGAACAGGTCGGCACGTACCTCGCCGGTGATGGCGCCGCCGGTGTCCTGGGCGCCGACCGGGCGCACCACCGGGCTGCCGTCCGGGCGGGTGGTGGAGAGCCAGAGCAGGCTGCCCAGGGGAATCACCTTGCGGTCGATGGCCACGCTATAGCCGGCGGTCAGCGGTACGTTGAGCGAGCCGCGTGGCCCTTCGTTGCTGTCCGGGCGCGTGCCGAAGAACACATAGCTGGGGTTGCTCGCCAGCAGCTCGGGCACCCGTTGCGGGTTGGCCTGGGCCCAGGCATGGATGCTGCCCATGGTCACGTCTTCTTTCTTCAACTGGCCCTGTTCTACCAGCCAGCGACCGATCGGCCGGTACGGATGGCCGTTCTGGTCGGCGTAGCCCAGGCGCAGTTGGCGCCCGTCCTCCAGTTGGACACGCCCCGAGCCTTGGATTTGCAGGAACTGCAGGTCCATCGGATCGGTCAGCCAGGCCAGCACCGGCGCCTTGACGCCATCGCGATAGATCGTTTCCGCCGTGTCGTAGGGCTTGAGCACGCGGCCTTCCAGACGCCCGCGCAGACGCTTGCCCTTGAGCTCGGGGTAGATGCTGGCCAGGTCGACCACGACCATGTCTTCCGGGATGCCATAGACCGGTACCTGGGCGCTGTCGGTGCGTTCGAGGCTGCCGGCGTAGACAGGTTCGTAGTACCCGGTGATCAGGCCATTGGCACTGTTTTCGGCCGAGCGCAGGCCGTAGACCTCGAAGTTCTGCTGCAGGAACGCGCGGACTTGGGCGGCATCTTGGGCAAGGGGCTGCGCGGCCTCGCAGGTGGTGGCCCAGACCGGATCGCGCTTGAGCTTCTCGCAACCGTTGCGCCATGCCTGGAAGCCAGCCAGCAGGTCGCTATCGCTGACGGTCGGCAGGTCTTTCCAGGTCGCGGGTGCATAGGTGGCGATGGCATGGGGTTCAGGCTTGGCGCTTTCGCCGCCGTTGCAGCCGGCCAGCAGGGCCAGGGCGGGAAGCGCCCAGGCGAAGTGGCGCAAGGCAGATTTCATGGTCGAATCCTTGAGAGGGAGAGCCTGCTTGGCTGCCCCTGTTTTTCGTAAGGGTATTGGTGTTTGTCGAGCAGGCGAGGATACTGTCGGCCCGTTCCCCGAACCAGTGAGACCATGATGTACAAATGTTTCACCATGCTGCTGGTCAGCCTGTCCCTGGTGGCCTGCGACCGTGTCGATCCTAACTCACCCTTGGGCCAGCGCAAGGCCATCTTCAAGGAGATGCTGAAAACCAGCGAGGACATGGGCGGCATGCTGCGCGGTCGGTTGCCCTTCGATGGCGGGAAGTTCGCCGCGGGCGCGGTGAAGCTCGATGGCTTGGCGCATGCGCCCTGGCAGCACTTCCCTCAGGTCAAGGATGACGGCCAGAGCAGCGCGCGGCCGCAGGTCTGGGAGCGCCAGGCACGCTTCCATGAGCTGGCGCGGCAATTGGAGGGCGTGACCGGGGAACTGGTTGGCGTGACCCGTGCGCAGCCGCTTGAGGCTGCACGGTTGAAATCGCCGATGGACAAGGTGGAGGCCGCGTGCAAGGCCTGCCATACAGAGTTTCGTAATCACTGAGTGGCGGGCTTGCCCCGCCGGCCGCTGGTTCTAATACGACAGCGCGGCCCGGCGGGGCCCGCCAGTCAGGTCACTTGTCCAGTTCGCGTTTCGCCGCTTCCAGTTCCTCCCTGGATTCGGCGAGTTTCTTCTCGCGCTTGCTGATCTTGTCGGCATCGCCCTTGGCCTGGGCTTCCCTCAGGTCGGACTCGCGCTCCTGCACTTCGCGTTCGGCCTTGCGAACCTTCTGCTCGCGTTCCGCCCGCAGCCCGGCGTCGGTGCAGTGTTCCTTGTTTTCCTTCAATGCCTTCTCCAGGCCGCGGATCTCGCCCCAGTTGTCGTGCTTTTTGGCGTACTCGAGCTGGTTCTCGATGGCGCTGCGCTTGGCCGCGCAACCGGTCAGGCCCGGATCGGGCTGCGCGGCCTGCAGCGAGGCCGATGCCAGGCCGAGCACGGTGAATAGGGCGAATGAACAAAGCGGCTTCATGACAGCCTCCTTCCGGGGCAATTGACGATGGATGGGGAAATACTGCCCCCATCCTCCTCGTCAGTGAATCCCGCTGCGATCTTTCGGCTGTTTTTTCAGAAAAGTCTTACATGGTTAGCAGGTAAGCCCCTGTCAACGCTCCAAGTCGTCCACGGCTTCCTGCAGTTCCTTCTTGGCCTCGGCGAGCTTCTCTTTGCGCTTGTTGATCTTCTCCGGGTCACCCTTCTTCATGGCCTTGTCCAGGTCCTTGGTGCGCTGGTTGACCTCATGACGGGACTCGAGCACCTTCTGCTCGCGCTCCTTGCGCAGGCTGGCGTCGGTGCAATGTTCGGTGACTTCGCTCAGGGCTTTTTCCAGGCCGGCCAATTGTTCGGCATCGCCGTGGGTACGTGCCTGGGCGATCTGCTCGGCGATGGCCTGGCGCTTGGCTGCGCAACCGGTCAGGCCTGGCTGCTCCTCGGCGGCCAGCGCGGCATGGGCGGTCAGGCCGAACAGGGCAGACAGGACGAGGGACGAAAGCAGTTTCATCGGGGACTCCATTCGGGGCAGGGCGGCAGAAAAGGAAATGCTGCCTTGATCCGCAGAAATTAGAAACCCTCGATTGCATGCCGGTGCAATTGTTTGGCCAGTATCTGTACATCCTCGTTCTGGAAAAACGCATGCAGTTGCTCGGCCCGGTGGCGGCCGATGCCCGGCTCCGCCATCCATTGCGTGGGGCTCCTGGCTGCCAGGGTCTGCCAGTCCGGCCCCAGTTCGAGATCCTTGGGGGCCGGGACGCCAAGGGCGCGCAGCCAGCGCGGGAAAGGCTGCCTACGCGCCTGGGCGAAGGCCTGCTGCAACTGCTCGGCGCGTGTCTCGGCGATCCCGGGTACGCGCAGTAGTTCATCGCGGGTCAGGGCGAGCCAGCCGTCCAGGGTGCCGACCAGGCCACTTTCGACCAATTGTGCCCAGGCCGCCGTCCCTACGCGTGGCATCGCCAGCCCTTGCTTGCCGCCGAGCCAGGCCAGCCGGGCGATGAACTGCTCCCGGCAGGCCTCGCTGTCCTGCCAGCAGCTCAGCGGGTGATAGCGGCCAGGTTCCGGCACGCTCAGCGGTGCGCGCTGAACACTGCGATGCACCACGTTTTCCAGCCTGGGGATGGTCAGCCCGGCAAGGCTGATCGCCACCTGGTCGCCCGGGCGTATGTCCAGCGCCTGCCAGCGCGCCAGCGAACCCAGGCTGACCTGGCTGATGCGCCGGTCATCCAGCAGTAGTGGCTGCAGGTGCAGCACGGGTGTGACACGCCCGGTTCGCCCGACCCTGAAATGGACCTTGCGCACCTCGGCCATGGCTCGACGGTACGGGTATTTCCAGGCGGCGATCCAGTAGGGCGCCTGGGCGCGCCAGCGTTGTGCGGGCGGGCGACTGTCCTGGCGCAGGATCACGCCATCGCTGGCAAATGGCAGCGGCGAGCGATACCAGTGCTGGCGCCAGTGGGCGGCTTGTGCCGGGCTGTCGATGGCGACGCTGAATTGCTGGCTGTCGGGGAAGCCCAGCGATGCCAGCCGTGCGAGGCGTTCGCCCTGGGAAGCCGGGCCTTCGGGCCAGTCCCAGACGAACAGGCCGATACCGGCGCCTTGCTCGGCGGTCAATTGCCTGCGCGCCATCAGCCCGGCCACGGTACCGCGCGCATTGGCGCCGCCGGCGGTTGCCTGTACGTGCTCATCGAGACGCCAGTAGAGCTCCCCTTGCAGAACCAGGTCGAGCGGCTGGGGCAATTGCCGAACGACCCCCGCCAGTTGGGGAACATGGCGACTCCAATCGTGCCCTCGCACGCCATCGCCACGGCTGAGCAGACGCACCAGCTGGCCTTGGCGATAGACCAGCGATACGGCGACCCCATCGACCTTGGGCTGGATCCAGACGCCGTGCTTGCCGCGCATCCAGCGTTCCATGGCGTGTTCATCGACCAGCTTGGCAACGCCGGTATGGGCGATCGGGTGGGCGATGGTGCCACGGGCGCTGGCCAGCGGGTTGTCGGTGTATGCCAGTGCGAAGCAACCTTGAAGCTGCAGCAGCCGCTGCCGGCTCTGGTCGTACAGCTCGTCCGGCACCAGCGAGATGCCTTGGCGATGATAGTGGTCGTCCCACCGGGCGAGGGTCTGGCGCAATTGCGCGACCTCCTTGCGAGCGCGCTCGTCAGCCCATGCCGGGCAATCCCCGGCATGGGCCATGGATGACAGGACGAACAGGGCAACGATCAACACGAACGGCATGGCCAGCATCCTTGCGTGGCAACGGGAAATGCTTAGCCTAGGCAAGCCTCGCCCTGGCCGCCGCGCGCAGTTGTCAGCCGATATGTCACGAAAAAGCCCCTGCCGATCACTCGGCAGGGGCTTTGGTCTTGCAGCTTGCCGCTGCTTACAACCCGGCAGCGTCGCGCAGGGCGTCGGCGCGGTCGGTGCGTTCCCAGGTGAACGTGGTGAAGGTGTCGTCGCCGACGGTCTTCTGCTGCGGAATACGGCCGAAGTGGCCGTAGGCAGCGGTCTCCTGGTACATCGGGTGGAGCAGGTCGAGCATGGTAGTGATCGCATACGGACGCAGGTCGAAGCATTCACGGACCAGTTGCACGATCTTGTCGTCGGCGACCTTGCCGGTGCCGAAGGTGTTGATCGAGATGGAGGTCGGCTGGGCGACGCCGATGGCGTAGGACACCTGGATCTCGCAGCGCTCGGCCAGGCCGGCGGCGACGATGTTCTTGGCCACGTAGCGACCGGCATAGGCGGCCGAACGGTCGACCTTGGACGGGTCCTTGCCGGAGAAGGCGCCGCCACCGTGGCGAGCCATGCCGCCGTAGGAGTCGACGATGATCTTGCGGCCGGTCAGGCCGCAGTCGCCCACCGGGCCACCGATGATGAAGTTGCCGGTCGGGTTGATGTGGAACTGGGTGTCCTTGTGCAGCAGTTCGGCCGGCAGGGTGTGCTTGACGATCAGCTCCATGACCGCTTCACGCAGGTCCTTGTAGGACACTTCCGGGTTGTGCTGGGTCGACAGGACGATGGCATCGATGCCGACCACCTTGCCGTTCTCGTAGCGGCAGGTGACCTGGGACTTGGCGTCCGGGCGCAGCCACGGCAGCAGGCCAGACTTGCGCGCCTCGGCCTGGCGCTCGACCAGGCGGTGCGAGAAGCAGATCGGTGCCGGCATCAGTACGTCGGTTTCGTTGCTGGCATAGCCGAACATCAGGCCCTGGTCGCCAGCGCCCTGGTCTTCAGGCTTGGAGCGGTCGACGCCCTGGGCGATGTCCACGGACTGCTTGCCGATGATGTTCATCACCGCGCAGGTGGCGCCGTCGAAACCGACCTCGGAGCTGTTGTAGCCGATGTCGATGATGACCTTGCGCACCAGTTCCTCCAGGTCGACCCAGGCGGAGGTGGTCACTTCGCCGGCGATGATGGCGACACCGGTCTTGACCAGGGTTTCGCAGGCCACGCGGGCATACTTGTCCTGGGCAATGATTGCATCAAGGACCGCGTCCGAAATCTGGTCGGCGATCTTGTCCGGATGCCCTTCGGACACGGACTCGGAGGTGAAAAGGGAGTATTCGCTCATCTCGACGGGTTCCTAAAATTTACCGATGGTGAGTGTCGCCAGTGGCCCGCTGGAAATGGCGGACCTGGATCTGGAAACCGTTACGCAAGCCCACGTAGAGGCTGTCCCCGGGTGCCAGCCCCGCAACATTGGCCCAACGGGCCAGGTCGTCCTGCTCGAAGCCCAGCCAGAGGTCGCCGCAGGCTTCCCGCGCCCACCCCTGGTCATGGCTGCACAACTCGGTGATCAGCAGGCTGCCGCCGGCCTTCACCCGTTTGGCCAGCAGGCGCAGGGCCAGGGCCGGGTCGCTGAAATGGTGCAGGACCATGTTCAGCACAACGCAGTCGGCTTCCACATCCGTTGCACCCAGTGCATCGGCCAACTGCAGGGTTACATTGTCCAGGCCTTCGCGCTGGCAGACCTGGCGTGCCAGCTCGAGCATGGTCGGGCTGTTGTCCAGCGCCGTGACCTGGGCGAAGCGCCGCGCCAGGTCCGGCAGGAAACCGCCGTCGCCCGGGCCGACCTCCAGTGCGCTGGCCGTCGGCGCGAAGCTGAGCTTGTCGAGCAGGGCCAGCAGGCTCTCGCGGTACTGCGGCAGGCCGGCGATCAGGTCTTGCTGGGCGCGGAACTTCTCTTCCACGCGCAGGAAGAAATCCTGGCTGGTGGCCGCCCGGCGCTGCTGTACCTGGGCGATGCGCGCCTGCACGTCCTGCGCCAGGGCCAGGCCGTCGACCTCCTCGAGCAGTGCCGCGTGCAGGCGGCCGCCCAGGCGCAGGCTATCGGGCAGGGCGCGGCGATAGAAGATCGCGTTGCCTTCGCGGCGGGTGGCCACCAGATCGGCCTGGGCGAGCACCTTGAGGTGGTGGCTCATGCCCGACTGGCCGATGCCGAAGATCTGCGCCAACTCCAGCACGCCGAACGAATCGCTGGCCAGGGCGCGCAGCACGTTCAGGCGCAAGGGGTCGCCACCGGCCTTGCACAGGGCGGCCAGTTCGTCGCTTCGCTGGTGGTCTGCCGAGGGCGCACGTAGGTTCATGAGGCGGCAGTCTAGACAGGGGATGCTGTCGTCGCAATAGCAATATCAAAAAGTTTTGATATTGCCGATGAGCTGTAAGCTTCGAGCGCCACGCTGCGAGCGATAAAGCGGGCCGATCACCGCTCTGCCTCCCTTTGTAGCTTGAAGCTCGTCACTCGTGGCTGGATTCGTGGCTGGAAAAGTTTGCCCCCGGACCCGCCTGTGGGCGAAAATGGCCGCCTTTTTTCGTTCCACTACCTTATTCAAGCCCCAGGAGACTCAGCGATGCCCAGCCGTCGTGAACGTGCCAACGCCATTCGTGCCCTCAGCATGGATGCCGTGCAAAAGGCCAACAGCGGCCACCCAGGTGCCCCCATGGGCATGGCGGATATCGCCGAAGTGCTTTGGCGCGACTACCTGAAGCACAACCCGAGCAACCCGAAATTCGCCGACCGCGATCGCTTCGTGCTGTCCAACGGCCACGGCTCGATGCTGATCTATTCGCTGCTGCACCTGACCGGCTACGACCTGTCGATCGACGACCTCAAGGCCTTCCGCCAACTGCACAGCCGCACCCCGGGCCACCCGGAGTACGGCTACACCGCGGGCGTCGAGACCACCACCGGCCCGCTGGGCCAGGGCCTGGCCAACGCCGTGGGCTTCGCCCTGGCGGAGAAGGTGCTGGCCGCCCAGTTCAACCGTGACGGCCACACCATCGTCGACCACAACACCTACGTGTTCCTCGGTGATGGCTGCATGATGGAAGGCATTTCCCACGAAGTCGCCTCGCTGGCCGGCACCCTGGGCCTGAACAAGCTGATCGCCTTCTACGACGACAACGGCATCTCCATCGATGGCGAGGTTCACGGCTGGTTCACCGACGACACGCCGAAGCGTTTCGAGGCCTACAACTGGCAGGTGATCCGCAACGTCGACGGCCATGACGCCGACGAGATCAAGATGGCGATCGAGACCGCGCGCAAGAGCGACCGGCCGACCCTGATCTGCTGCAAGACCATCATCGGCTTCGGCTCGCCCAACAAGCAGGGCAAGGAAGACTGCCACGGCGCGCCGCTGGGCAACGACGAGATCGCCCTGGCGCGCAAGGAACTGAACTGGAACCACGGCCCGTTCGAGATCCCTGCCGAGATCTACGCCGAGTGGGACGCCAAGGCCGCCGGCGCCAAGCTCGAGGCCGACTGGAACCTGCGCTTCGACGCCTACGCCAAGGCCTACCCTGAGCTGGCCGCCGAGTTCCAACGCCGCCAGAGCGGCGAGTTGCCAGCCGATTTCGCCGAGAAGGCCCAGGTCTACATCAACGAAGTCGCTGCCAAGGGCGAGACCATCGCCAGCCGCAAGGCCAGCCAGAACACCCTGAACGCCTTCGGCCCGCTGCTGCCCGAGTTCCTCGGTGGTTCGGCCGACCTGGCCGGCTCCAACCTGACCCTGTGGAAAGGCTGCAAGGGCGTCGAGGCCGATGACGCCAGCGGCAACTACGTGTTCTACGGCGTGCGCGAGTTCGGCATGACCGCCATCATGAACGGCGTCGCCCTGCACGGCGGCCTGGTGCCGTACGGCGCGACCTTCCTGATGTTCATGGAATACGCGCGCAACGCGGTGCGCATGTCGGCGCTGATGAAACAGCGCGTGATCCACGTCTACACCCACGACTCCATCGGCCTGGGCGAGGACGGCCCGACCCACCAGCCGATCGAGCAACTGACCGCCCTGCGCAGCACGCCGAACCTGGACACCTGGCGCCCGGCCGATGCGGTCGAGTCGGCCGTGTCCTGGAAGAGCGCCCTGGAGCGCCGGGACGGCCCGTCGGCGCTGATCTTCTCGCGCCAGAACCTGCAGCATCAGGAGCGCGACGCCCAGCAGATCGCCGACATCGCCCGTGGTGGCTACGTCCTCAAGGACTGCGCCGGCGAGCCTGAGCTGATCCTGATCGCCACCGGTTCGGAAGTGGGGCTGGCGGTCCAGGCGCATGCCACGCTGACCGAGCAGGGCCGCAAGGTGCGCGTGGTATCCATGCCATGCACCAGCGTGTTCGATGCCCAGGATGCCGCCTACAAACAGTCGGTACTGCCGGTCGAGGTGGGCGCGCGCATCGCCATCGAAGCGGCCCATGCGGACTTCTGGTACAAGTACGTGGGCCTCGAAGGCCGTATCATCGGCATGACCACCTACGGCGAATCGGCTCCGGCCGGTGCGCTGTTCGAAGCGTTCGGCTTCACCCTGGAGAACATCCTGGGTACTGCCGAAGAGCTGCTGGAAGACTGATCGGTCGGTGAGGCTGTACCGGCCTTTTCGCGGGCAAGCCCGCTCCCACAGGTATCGCGTGAACCTGTGGGAGCGGGCTTGCCCGCGATGGGCCGTGCAGCGGCCCCATTGGCCTGCCCAGACAACGCACTAGTTCGTGAGCCTGTTCATGCCCCACCAGCGTCCCTACAAAGTTGCACTCAACGGATACGGCCGCATCGGCCGCTGTGTCTTGCGCGCACTGTTCGAGCGAGGGGCGGATGCCGGCTTCGAGATCGTTGCGCTGAACGATTTGGCCGATCAGGCCAGCCTCGAATACCTGACTCGCTTCGACTCCACCCACGGGCGTTTCCCCGGCGAGGTGAAGGTCGACGGCGATTGCCTGCACATCAACGGCGACTGCGTGAAGGTGCTGCGCAGCGCAAGCCCGGAAGGCATCGACTGGGCCGCCCTGGGTATCGACCTGGTGCTGGAGTGCTCCGGCGCCTACCACACCCGTGCCGATGGCCAGCGCTTTCTCGATGCCGGAGCGCCACGGGTACTGTTCTCCCAGCCGATGGCCAGCGAGGCGGACGTGGATGCCACGGTGGTCTACGGCATCAACCAGGGTTGCCTGGACGGCAGCGAGCGCCTGGTGTCGAACGCCTCCTGCACCACCAACTGCGGCGTGCCGCTGCTGCGCGTGCTCGACCAGGTATTCGGTATCGAGTACGTGTCGATCACCACCATCCACTCGGCGATGAACGACCAGCCGGTGATCGATGCCTACCACCACGAAGACCTGCGCCGCACGCGCTCGGCCTTCCAGTCGGTGATCCCGGTGTCCACCGGCCTTGCGCGGGGCATCGAGCGCCTGCTTCCGGAACTTGCCGGGCGAATCCAGGCCAAAGCCGTACGCGTGCCGACCGTCAACGTGTCGTGCCTGGACATCACCCTGCAGACCGCCCGCGACACCAGCGCGGCTGAGGTCAACCGGGTGTTGCGCGAGGCGGCGCTGGACGGCCCGTTGAAAGGCTTGCTGGCCTACACCGAACTGCCGCACGCCAGCTGTGATTTCAACCATGACCCGCATTCGGCGATCGTCGATGCCAGCCAGACCCGTGTCTCAGGCCCCCGCCTGGTGAACCTGCTGGCCTGGTTCGACAACGAATGGGGGTTCGCCAACCGTATGCTCGACGTTGCCGACCATTTCCTGCACGTCGTCCACCAAACCCGCACCAAACAGCCCTGAAGGACTGCATTCATGACCGTGTTGAAGATGACCGACCTCGACCTGCAAGGTAAGCGCGTACTGATCCGCGAAGACCTCAACGTCCCCGTGAAGGACGGTGTGGTAGCCAGCGACGCGCGTATCCAGGCTGCGCTGCCGACCATCAAGCTGGCCCTGGAGAAGGGTGCGGCGGTAATGGTCTGCTCGCACCTGGGCCGTCCGACCGAGGGTGAGTTCTCCGCCGAGAACAGCCTCAAGCCGGTCGCCGACTACCTGGCCAAGGCACTGGGCCGCGACGTACCGCTGGTCGCCGACTACCTGGATGGCGTCGAGGTCAAGGCTGGCGACCTGGTGCTGTTCGAGAACGTGCGCTTCAACAAGGGCGAGAAGAAGAACGCCGACGAGCTGGCGCAGAAGTACGCCGCCCTGTGCGATGTGTTCGTCATGGACGCCTTCGGTACTGCCCACCGCGCCGAGGGCTCCACCCATGGTGTGGCCAAGTTCGCCAAGATCGCCGCGGCCGGCCCGCTGCTGGCCGCCGAACTGGACGCCCTGGGCAAGGCCCTGAAGGCCCCGGCCAAGCCGATGGCGGCGATCGTCGCCGGCTCCAAGGTGTCCACCAAGCTGGATGTGCTCAACAGCTTGAGCAGCGTCTGCGACCAGTTGATCGTCGGTGGCGGCATCGCCAACACCTTCCTCGCCGCCGCAGGCCACAAGGTCGGCAAGTCGCTGTACGAGCCTGATCTGGTCGAGACGGCCAAGGCCATCGCCGCCAAGGTCAGCGTGCCGCTGCCGGTCGACGTAGTGGTCGCCAAGGCGTTCGCCGAGAGCGCCGAGGCCACCGTCAAGGCCATCGCCGAGGTGGCCGATGACGACATGATCCTGGACATCGGCCCGCAGACCGCCGCACAGTTCGCCGAGCTGCTGAAGTCGTCGCAGACCATCCTGTGGAACGGCCCGGTCGGTGTGTTCGAGTTCGACCAGTTCGGCAACGGCACCAAGGTGCTGGCCAAGGCCATCGCCGACAGCGCCGCGTTCTCCATCGCCGGTGGCGGCGACACCCTGGCGGCCATCGACAAGTATGGCGTCGGTGCCAATATCTCCTACATTTCTACCGGTGGCGGTGCGTTCCTCGAATTCGTCGAAGGCAAGGTCCTGCCCGCCGTGGCAATCCTGGAAGAACGGGCCAAGGCCTGAGAACGAAGGCGCCTGGCAAAGGGAGCGGCCTGATGGTCAAGCAATTGCCGTGGATGATCGTGGCCCTGTCGCTGGGCGCCTGCTCCAGCAACAAGGGCCAGGATACCGAGCCGTCGCAGCCACCTGCCGGCGGCTGCTACCAGTCCCAGTGGCAGGCGGAGACGGTACCGGTGATCAACAAGCGCCTGGGCCCGGAGGGCCTGGAAAAATACGACGACGAGCACCAGCGCAAGGCGCCGGGATGCCCTTGATCGGGTACCTGGCAACCTGGCGGTTGTTTTGTGGTCTTGAAGAAGGGGCCGCTGTGCGGCCCTTCGCGGGGATATCGAATGAACGCGCTGATGGCCTCGATGGCCCTGGCGACACTGGCAGGATGCTCGTTGCTGCAGCCGGCGCAACCCGCCCCGGCGGACAACTGGACCCGTTGGGTCTGCGACAGCCAGGCCGAAGTGCTCTGGCGCTTCGCCAACGCCACGCAGGATGCGGTCGACGTGCGCCTGGGCGGTGGCGACCAGGTCTACCGTCTCACGTCCGAGCCGGGCGCCTCCGGCGCGCTGTACAGTGACGGGGTGCTGGCTTTCCACACCAAGGGCGACGAAGGCCTGCTGTACTGGGTGGCGACCAACGATCTGATAGGGCGGGGCTGCAAGGCACCGTGACTGGCCGGGCCGCGATGATGGCCCACACTACTTGAACAGCAACCGCCCCTGCGGCAGGCTTGCACGAAACAACGACGCTTGTCGGGAGAGAGATACACAATGGCACTCATTAGCATGCGCCAGATGCTGGACCACGCCGCCGAGTTCGGCTACGGCGTTCCGGCTTTCAACGTCAACAACCTCGAGCAGATGCGCGCCATCATGGAAGCCGCCGACAAGACCGACTCCCCGGTCATCGTCCAGGCCTCGGCCGGTGCCCGCAAGTACGCCGGTGCCCCCTTCCTGCGCCACCTGATCCTGGCGGCGATCGAAGAATTCCCGCACATCCCGGTGTGCATGCACCAGGACCACGGCACCAGCCCGGACGTGTGCCAGCGCTCCATCCAGCTGGGCTTCAGCTCGGTGATGATGGACGGTTCCCTGCGCGAAGACGGCAAGACCCCGTCGGACTACGACTACAACGTCCGTGTGACCCAGCAGACCGTGGCGTTCGCCCATGCCTGCGGCGTGTCCGTGGAAGGCGAGCTGGGCTGCCTGGGCAGCCTGGAAACCGGCCAGGCCGGTGAGGAAGACGGTGTCGGCGCCGAAGGTATCCTGGATCACAGCCAGATGCTGACCGACCCGGAAGAGGCCGCCGACTTCGTCAAGAAGACCCAGGTCGACGCTCTGGCGATCGCCATCGGCACCAGCCACGGCGCCTACAAGTTCACCAAGCCGCCGACCGGCGACATCCTGGCCATCGACCGCATCAAGGAAATCCACAAGCGCATCCCCAATACCCACCTGGTGATGCACGGTTCTTCCTCGGTCCCGCAGGACTGGCTGGCGATCATCAACGAGTTCGGTGGTGACATCAAGGAAACCTACGGCGTACCGGTCGAGGAGATCGTCGAGGGCATCAAGCACGGCGTGCGCAAGGTGAACATCGACACCGACCTGCGCCTGGCCTCCACTGGCGCGATCCGTCGCTTCCTGGAGCAGAACAAGTCCGAGTTCGACCCGCGCAAGTACTTCGCCAAGACCATCGAAGCCATGCGTGACATCTGCATCGCCCGCTACGAAGCCTTCGGCACTGCCGGCAACGCCTCGAAGATCAAGCCGATCTCCCTGGAAGGCATGTTCCAGCGCTACGCCAAGGGCGAGTTGGCTGCCAAGATCAACTGATCCGGCCTTCGCAACGAAAAAAACCCGCAGTGATGCGGGTTTTTTTGTGCGTGCATGGGGACTGCGAGGCAGCCCCAGGAACGGGCCATGACCGTTAGTCGGCTCATCGTACTTTTGTTAGCTGATAGCGATCTGATTTCATTGCTTCCTGCAAGGCCGAGTCTAGAGTAATCAATCGGATCCAATCTCAGACGGAATCCCCCTTACAAGAGACGCGGCATGGATGGAGCTCACCCCCAGACCCCGGACGGCCAATCCGTTCTGCTGGTTGTCGACGACTACCCGCAGAACCTGACCAGCATGCAAGCCCTGCTGGCGCGGCACGATCGGCGCATATTGACGGCTGGCTCGGGCAGGGAGGCATTGGATGCCCTGCTGCAGCACGATGTGGACTTGGTCTTGCTGGATGTGTGCATGCCCGGCATGGACGGTTTCGAGGTCGCCCGCCTGATGCGCGGTAGCCAGCGCACGCGCCTGATTCCGATCATCTTCCTTAGCGCCAACGAGCAATCCGAGGCCGCCGTGCTCGAGGGCTATGCCATCGGCGCGGTGGACTACCTGTTCAAGCCCTTCGACCCGCAGATCCTCAAGCCCAAGGTCCAGGCATTGCTGGAGCATCAGCGCAACCGGCGCATGCTGCAGTGCCTGACCCGCGAACTGGAGTCGGCCAGGGCGTTCAACGCCTCGATCCTGGACAACGCCGCCGAGGGCATCCTGGTGGTGGACGAGGCGGGCATCATCGCCTTTGCCAACCCGGCCCTCTCACGGCTGCTGGCCGCCCCGCAGGGAAAGCTGCAAGGCGTTCCCGTGCTGGAACTGGTCCAGCTGCCAGGCGCCAGCCACTGGTGCGATTCGGACTTCCACCACGCCTACCTGGAGCGGCGGATCATGCGCCTGCACGATGCCTGCCTGCGTACCCTCGATGGCCAGTCGATCCCCGTCGCTCTTTCCTGTGCGCCGTTGCCTGCAGAGCAGCGGGCCATGGTGATCACGGTGCTGGACATGTCGGTGGTGCGTACCCTGCACCAGCAACTGGAGTACCAAGCGGTCACCGATCCGCTCACCGGCCTGCTCAACCGCCGTGGTTTCTACCAGGCTGCCGAAGGGGCACTGTTGCGCAACGAGTGCCAGGGCAAGGTTCAGGCCCTGATGTACATGGACCTGGACGGCTTCAAGCGGATCAACGACTCGCTCGGTCACGAGGCTGGCGACCAGGTGCTGCGTTGGGTCGCCGAACAGCTCGAGGATTGCCTGGGCGGCCACGCCATGCTGGCGCGCATGGGCGGCGATGAGTTCATTGCCTTGTTCGGGGACTTGCCCGACCCGGCGTTGGCCGGGCGCTTTGCCGAGCGGCTGCTCGAACGCATGGCCAGCCACCCGCAACTGGACGGGTTTGGCATGAGCCTTGGCGTCAGTATCGGCATCGCCACCTCTGCGGACTGCGGCGTCACTGTCGAAGGGTTGCTGCGTGCTGCCGATGCCGCGATGTACGCGGCCAAGCGCGACGGGCGCCAGCAGTACCGGTTCCATGACCCGCAACTCACTGGTCGGCCCCATTCGCAGTTGATGCTCGACCTCAAGCTCGACCGCCACCTGAGGGGGCGGCCGATGCCTGCCAACGAAGCAGGGGCTGCTCCGGCGCGCTGTCCATGGCGGGGGCGCTAGCCAGCTCATGGGCGAAGGGCAGTTGCGGGCCGGTTCGCGAACAGGTGATGGCGGCCGCGCGGATGGCGAAGGTGAGTATCCCGTCGATCGTTTCCCGTTCCAGGGCCGCCAGCCCCTCGGCGCTGTCCGCACCGAGGCGGGCGAGGTAGGCGAGCACCGCGGCCTGGAAGGTATCGCCCGCACCGACTGTGTCACGCACCTCCCGCGAAGTGTCGGCGGGCCGTGCCCAGGAGCCATGCGCACAATGCACGCTGGCACCGTTGCCCCCGTGGGTGATGAACACCAGCCGGCAGCGCTCGTTGAGCCAGCCACGCGCCACCTCTGCGGGAGAACGGGTCGGGTAGAGCAGGGCCAGGTCTTCCTCGCTGACCTTGATGAGGTGGGCATGGCGGGCGAAGGCTTCGACCTGGTGCCGCCAACGCTGTACATCCGGTTGCGGGTTGAGGCGTACGTTGGGGTCGAGGCTGATGAAGCGTCGGTGGCTTTCGCGTTGCACCAGCGCCAGCAGCGTTTCGGCCACCGGCGTCACCACCAGGGTGTAGGAGCCCACATGCAGGCCGCGCACCCGCTTGTCCAGCGTCGGTAGATGCTCGAGGCGAACCTGCCGGTCGGCACAACCTTCGCCGCGGAACTGGTACTGCACCGCTCCCTTTGCATCCAGGCCCACCATGGCCAGGGTAGTGGGCGCGTCGCTGGAGACCAGGAAGCGGCAGTCCACGTGCTCCTCTTCCAGCACGCGGCGCAGGCGCTCACCCAGGTAGTCACTGGACAACCCACCGAACAGCGCCGCCTCTGCGCCCAGCCGACGCAGGCCGACGGCGACGTTGAACGGCGAGCCGCCAGCGATCGCGGTGAAGCCCAGTTCGCCGCTGCGAGGGGCATTTTCCAGGCTGAAGACATCGAACAAGGCTTCGCCACAGACCAGGTACATGAAGTGCTCTCCGACACGAAAGAGGGGAAAGGGGCCTGCGATCAGCGTCCAGGTAGATGCTCCCGGTAACGTTGGTAGGCCATTTCATAAGCGGCCTGCTGAGCGGGCCGTGGCACCGTGCGGGTGCGCTCGTCGAGGCTCACGCAGCGCTGGCACAAGGCATCCAGGCTGTCGCCATCGCCCTGCTGGCGGCCCAGGCTCCAGGCAGCCTGGATCGCCGCGCCAAGGGTAGCGGCTTCGGTCTGCCGGGGACAGACCACCGGCAGGCCGAGCAGGTCGGCGAGCACCTGGCGCCACAGCGGGCTTTTCGCCGCGCCGCCGACCAGGCGGATCTCTTCGCCTGGCAGGCCGCTGGCGCGCAGCAGGTCCAGGCCAAGGCGCAGGCTGAAGCAGGTGCCCTCCAGCACTGCCCGGCAGAGATTGGCGCGGGTCAGGTTGTTGCTGGTCATGCCGTGCAGGCTGGCGCTGGCGTCGGGCAACGCGGGCACCCGTTCGCCGTCGAAGAACGGCAGCATGAGCAAGCCTTCGGCGCCGATCGGCGCCTGCCCGGCGAGCTGGGCGAAGTGCTCCCGATCCAGTTGCAGCAGCGCCTGCACCAGGCCACAGGCGCTGGTCAGGTTCATCGTGCAGATCAGCGGCAGCCAGCCACCGCTCGAGGCACAGAACGTCGCTACCTCGCCCTGTGTGACCAGCGGATGATCGGCGTGGGCCGCCAGGGTGCCAGAGGTGCCCAGGCTGAGGGTGATCATGCCGGGGTGGATATTGCCGGTGCCGATGGCCCCGAGCATGTTGTCGCCACCACCACTGGCCACCCAGGCCTGGGGGCTGAGGCCGAGCAGCTCGGCGGCCTGCGTGCGCAGCGTGCCGATGCAGTCACCGGGCTCGACCAGTTCGGGCAGCGCTGCCAGCAAGCGCTCGCCCGGTTCGATCAGTTGCAGCACATCGGCTGCCCAGGCCCGGCGGCGCACATCGTAGTAGCCGGTGCCCGACGCATCGCCGGGTTCGCTGCAGGCGCGGCCGGTCAGCCAGTGATTGAGGTAGTCGTGGGGCAGCAGGATATGGGCGGCGCGTTCGAACAGTTCGGGGAAGCGGCGTTTGCTCCACAGCAGCTTGGACACCGTGTAGCCCGGCGCGATCACCAGCCCCAGTCGCTCCAGCGAACCCGGGGCGCCGCCGAGGGCCTCGAGCAGTTCGAGGTTTTCCGGCGTGCTCTGGGTATCGCACCACAGCTTGGCCGGACGCAGCACCTGGCCCTGGGCGTCGAGCAGCACCAGCCCGTGCTGCTGGCCGGACACCGCCAGCCCACGGATTGCCTTGCCGCTCACGCCCGCTTCACGCAAGGCACCGCCCACGGCGGTACGCAGGGCGGCCAGCCAGTCGCCGGGGTCCTGTTCCCGGCGTCCGCCAGTGCCCTGCGGTGGCTGATGCGCGGCGCTGCCCAGGCCGAGCACGTGGCCGCTGCCGGCGTCCAGCACCAAAGCCTTGGTGCCTTGGGTGCCGCAATCGATGCCGAGGAACAGTCCGTCCATGTCGTCGTGCTCCGGGTTCAGTCGCCGAGTACTCGGCGCAGGGTTTCGCTCACGCCGAATTCGCGCAAGCTGTCGTACATCCGCTCGAACGCCGCGACGAAGGCCTTGGAGGCCGGTATCAGCGTGCCGAAGATCGCTTCGTCGCCCAGCACCCTGGCGGCCAGCCCATCGCGTTGCACGGCGCGGGCCTGGCAGTCCGAGGCGCGCGGGTCGGGAATCGCATAGGTCGTGCCGTTCTCGTCCACCCCGCGCAGGTACAGCGCCCAGGCCGCCACCACCAGGGCCACGCGCTCCAGCGGCTGGCCGTCGGCGATCAGGCGATTGGCGGTGGGCACGATGAACTTGGGAAACTTCGACGAGCCGTCCGAGCACACCCGCTCCAGTTGGTCGGCGATGGCGCGGTTGGCGAAGCGCTCGGCCAGGCTGTCCTTGTAGCATTCCAGGTCGATACCAGGCACTGGCGCGAGCTGCGGGGTCACGTCCCGGTCCATGAAGGTGCGCACGTAGCGGCGCAGCAGCGGGTCGGCCAGGGTTTCGTGGACGAAGCGGTAGCCCTGCAGGAAGCCCAGGTAGGTCAGGGCCAGGTGGCTGCCGTTGAGCAGCTTGATCTTCATCTGTTCGTAGGGCGTGACATCGTCGGTGAACTGTACGCCAACCTGTTCCCAGGCCGGGCGCCCGGCGACGAACTTGTCTTCCAGCACCCACTGCACGAAGGGTTCGCAGACCACCGGCCAGGCATCCTCGATGCCATGCCGTTCGGCCAGCGCCACGCGGTGGGCGCTGCTGGTCATCGGCGTGATGCGGTCGACCATGGCGTTGGGGAAACTCACGTTGCCGTCGATCCACTGGGCCAGGTCGGGGTCGAGGTGATGGGCGAAGGCCAGCAGCGCCTTGCGTGTCACCTCGCCGTTGTGCGGGAGGTTGTCGCACGACATCACCGTGAATGCCCCCACCCCGGCTGCACGGCGGCGGCGCAGCGCTTCGCAGAGAAAGCCGAAGACACTGCGCGGTGCCTGCGGATTGGCCAGGTCGTGCTGGATCTGCGGCAGGTCGGCGCGAAACTCGCCGGTGCTGTCGTCCATGCAGTAGCCGCCCTCGGTGATGGTCAGCGAGACGATGCGGATGGCAGGCTCGGCCAGCTTGGCCAGCAGCGCCTCGGCGCCATCTTCGGCCAGCAGCATGCCGTTGATGGCGGCGATCACGCGCACGTCGGTGTCGGCCTGGTCGCCCAGCTCGAACAAGGTGTAGAGGTGGTCCTGCGCGGCCAGGGCATCACGCATGGCGCGATCCTCGCTGCGCAGGCCAACGCCGCAGATGGCCCAGTCGAGGCCCTCGCCACGGTTCATCAGGGCGTCGGTGTAGGCGGCCTGGTGGGCACGGTGGAAGCCGCCGACGCCGATGTGCACGATGCCCTGACGCAAGTGCGCCGGATCATAGGAAGGACAGGCGACCGTGGTCGCCAGCAGGCCGAGGTTGTGCTGGTTGAGTTTCATCTTGAACATCCTTGGAAGGCGGCTTCAGGCCACCTGTTGCAGGCGTTTGTCGAGGGCCTGGCCGTGGCTGTCGAACAGGTGGCAGTGCCCCGGGTCGAAGTTCAGTTCCAGTTGCTCGCCGAAGGCTGGCGCGAAGTCGCCGCGCACGCGCACGGTGAGCATCTCGGCGCAGGCGGTACGCACATGGCAGTAGCTGTCGCTGCCCAGGCGTTCGCTGACATCGGCGGTGACCTGCAGCGAACCCAGGGCGCCGTGCCCGCTGCGGGTGATGTTCAGGTGTTCGGGGCGGATGCCCAGTGTCACCTGGCTGCCGGTCGGCAGCTCGCCCACGCACAAGGGCAGGGCGACGCGTGTGCCGCACTCGAGGGCGACCTCGCATTGGTTGCCTTGGTTGCGGCTCAGGTGCCCGCGCAAGAAGCCCATCTTCGGCGTGCCGAGGAAGCCTGCGACGAACAGGTTGGCCGGGTGGTGGTAGAGCTCCAGGGGCGAGCCGACCTGCTCGATGCGCCCGCCGTTGAGCACCACCACCTTGTCGGCCAGGGTCATCGCCTCGACCTGGTCGTGGGTCACGTAGATCATGGTCGCGGCCAGTTCCTGGTGCAGGCGCGCCAGCTCCAGGCGCATCTGCACCCGCAGCGCCGCGTCGAGGTTCGACAGCGGCTCGTCGAACAGGAAGATCTTCGGGTTACGCACAATCGCCCGGCCGATCGCCACCCGCTGGCGCTGGCCACCGGAGAGCTGGCGTGGCTTGCGTTCGAGCAGTGGCTGCAGCTCGAGGATGCGCGCGGCGTTGTCCACCTTGGCGGCCACGTCGCGCTTGTCCACGCCCGCCAGGTCCAGGGCGAACGACAGGTTCTTGCGCACGGTCATGTGCGGGTAGAGCGCGTAGGTCTGAAACACCATGGCCAGGTCGCGCTTGGCCGGGGCGGTGTCGGTGATGTCGAGGCCATCGAGGGTGATGCTGCCGCTGCTGACCTCCTCAAGGCCGGCGATCAGCCGCAGCAGGGTCGACTTGCCGCAGCCGGACGGGCCGACGAACACGACGAACTCGCGGTCGCGCACGTCCAGGTCGATGCCCTTGATGATGGCGTGCCCATCGAAGCCTTTTTGCAGGTTGCGGATCTTCAGGTCAGCCATGTCGAGTTACCTCCGCGTTGGCCGGGAACATAGGGGAGAACGGGCGATTCATTTCACGGCGCCGAAGGACAGGCCGCGGACCAGTTGCTTCTGGCTGATCCAGCCGAAGATCAGGATCGGTGCGCAGGCCAGGGTGGAAACGGCCGAGAGCTTGGCCCAGAACAGGCCTTCGGGGCTTGAATAGGAGGCGACCAGCGCGGTCAGCGGGGCGGCGGCCGAGGAGGTCAGGTTGAGCGACCAGAAGGCCTCGTTCCAGCACAGGATCAGCGACAGCAGCAGGGTCGAGGCCAGGCCGCCACGGGCGATCGGCAGCAGCACGCGGATGATTTCCTGCCAGGTACCGGCGCCGTCCAGGCGTGCCGCTTCGAGGATGTCGACGGGGATGTCCTTGAAGTAGGTGTACACCATCCAGACCACGATCGGCAGGTTGATCAGGGTGTAGACGATGACCAGCGCCAGGCGCGAGTCGAGCAGGCCGAACTGCTTGGCCAGCAGGTAGATCGGCATCAGCACCCCGACCGGCGGCAGCATCTTGGTCGACAGCATCCAGAGCAGCGTGCGCTTGGTGTGGCGCGTCTCGAAGAAGGCCATGGAGTAGGCGGCGGGCACCGCGATCAGCATGCACAGCAAGGTGGCGGAGAAGGAAATCAGCACCGAGTTCCAGGCATAGGCGAAGTAGTCGCTGCGCTCGTTGATGTGCAGGTAGTTCTCCAGGGTCGGCTGGAAGAGGAACTGCGGCGGCGTGGCGAATGCGTCGAGCTCGGTCTTGAAGCTGGTCAGCAGCATCCAGAAGATCGGGAAGAAGATCACCAGGGCGATGCCCCAGCACAACAGGCCGATCGATGCATCGCGCAGGCGACGGGTTTGCTTGAGTGTCAGCATGGCGGGCTCCTCAGCTGCGCTCGGTGAGGTTCTTGCCGATCATCCGCACCAGCACGATGGCGGCGATGTTGGCGATCAGCACGGCGATCAGGCCACCGGCCGATGCCATACCGACATCGAACTGCAGCAGTGCCTGGTTGTAGATCAGGTAGGCGAGGTTGGTGGACTCGTAGCCGGGGCCGCCGCTGGTGGTGGTGAAGATCTCGGCGAACACCGAGAGCAGGAAGATCGTCTCGATCATCACCACCACGGCGATGGGCCGCGCCAGGTGCGGCAGGGTCAGGTGCCAGAAAATGGCCAGCGGGCCGGCGCCGTCCAGGCGCGCGGCTTCCTTCTGCTCCTGATCGAGGGATTGCATGGCGGTCATCAGGATCAGGATGGCGAACGGCAGCCACTGCCAGGAGACGATCAGGATGATCGACAGCAGTGGATAATGCGCCAGCCAGTCCACCGGCTGGGCGCCGAACAGGCGCCACACGGCGGCGAGAATGCCCGACACCGGATGGAAGATCAGGTTCTTCCACAGCAGCGCGCTGACCGTGGGCATGATGAAGAACGGCGAGATCAGCAGCACCCGCACCACGCCCCGGCCCCAGAATTCACCCGCCTCCAGCAACGCGGCGATGAGCACGCCGAACACCACGCTGATCGCCAGCACGCTCCCGACCAGCGTCAAGGTGTTCAGGGCGCCGGGCAAGAAGCCGGCGTCGGTGACGAAGAAGCTGAAGTTCTCCAGGCCGACGAATGCGTTCTCGCCAGGGTACAGCAGGTTGTAGCGGATCAACGAAAAATACAGGGTCATGCCCAGGGGGACGATCATCCACAACAGCAGCAGCGCCACCGAGGGGCTGACCAGGAACCAGCCAGGGCCGACACGGCGTTTGCCGGGGCGCGTGGCGGCGAGGGTCGGGGTATCGAGGGCCGAAGTGTTCATGGCGACTCCGTGTGCATCGAAAGAGGGCGAGCGGCCAGCCACCGCGCCGGTAGCGGCGCGGCAACGGTCAGGGGCGGGTTACTTGGGATAACCGGCGCGTTTCATCTCGCGGGCGGTGGATTGCTGGGCGGCGGCGAGCACCTGGTCGACCTTCATCTGCCCGGTCAGGGCGGCGGAGAACAGCTTGCCGACCTGCGTGCCGATGGCCTGGAACTCGGGAATGGTCACGAGCTGGATACCGACATAAGGCACCGGCTTGAGGGTGGGGTGGTTCGGGTCGACCCGTTTGAGCGACTCCAGCGTCACCTGGGCGAAGGGCGCGGCCGCCAGATAGGCATCGCTGTAGGTCGAGGCGCGGGTGCCTGGCGGCACGTTGGCCACGCCTTCCCTGTCGGCCACCAGCTTGCCGTATGCCTCGGAGGTGGCCCAGGTGCTGAAGGTCTTCGCCGCCTCCTTGGCCTTGGAACTGCTGGGAATCGCCAGCGCCCACGCATACAGCCAGGAGGCACCCTTGTCGGTCACTTCCTTCGGCGCGAAGGTGAAGCCGACCTGGTCGGCGACCTTGCTCTGGCGCTTGTCGGTGACGAACGAGCCGGCAACGCTGGCATCGACCCAGATCGCGCACTTGCCGCTGTTGAACAGCGCCAGGTTTTCGTTGAAGCCGTTGCTGGAGGCGCCGGGCGGGCCGTACTGCTTCAGGGTGTCGACGTAGAAGTTCAGGGCGTTCTTCCACTGCGCGCCGCTGAACTGCGGTTGCCACTGCTCGTCGAACCAGCGCGCGCCGAAGGCGTTGGCCACGGTGCCGACCAGGGCCATGTTCTCGCCCCAGCCGGCCTTGCCGCGCAGGCAGATGCCGTACTGGTCCTGGTCGGGGGCGTTCAGCTTGGCGGCGAACCCGGCGAGCTGGGTCCAGGTCGGCTGCTCGGGCATGTCCAGCCCGGCCTGCTGGAACAGGTCCTTGCGGTAGTAGGTGATCGAGGCTTCGGCGTAGAAGGGCAGCGCGTACAAGGTGCCTTGCACCGACAGGCCGTCGCGCACCGAGGGGAACACGTCGTCCAAGTCGTAGTCGGCGGGCAGGTTCGTCATCGGCTCCAGCCAGCCCTTGGCACCCCACAGCGCGGCTTCGTACATGCCGATGGTCAGCACGTCGAACTGCCCACCCTGGGTGGCGATATCGGTGGTCAAGCGCTGGCGCAACACGTTCTCTTCGAGCACCACCCACTTGAGCCTGATGTCTGGATGCTGCTCCTCGAACACCTTGGACAGCCGCTGCATGCGGATCATGTCGTTGTTGTTGACCGTGGCGATGGTCAGGGTTTCGGCGGCCTGGGCGAACAGCGGCAGGCTCAGGCAGGCGGCGGCCACACAGGCCTTGATCGAGTCGTTCATCTGTGAACTCCCCTCCCGGACCGGGGGCGGTGCGGGAGACATTATTGTTTTTGTGTCGCTCGCCGCCGATTACACCGCCATGCAGCGGAGCCGACAAAGCCTCGACTGCACTTTGGCTGATACTTTTTTGCACTGGGCGGCACGGGGATTCGTTCAGAGCCGGTTCTGCTCGGTCAGCCGCTGGGTCACCAGGCTGCGGTAGTCGGAAGGGGTCATGCCTTTGAGCTGCTGGAAGCGCCGGTTGAAGTTCGACAGGTTGCTAAAGCCCGACTCGAAGCACACTTCGGTCACCGGCAGGTCGCTCTTGGCCAGCAGTTCGCAGGACTTGCTGACCCGCAGGCGGTTGACGAACTCGACGAAGCCGCGCCCTGCGGCCTGCTTGAAGAAGCGCGAGAAGTAGGTGGGCGTCATTCCCAGGTGTTCGGCGACCTCGCTCTGGGTGAGGTCCTGGGCGTAGTGCTGGAAGATGTAGTCCACGGCCCGGTTGATGCGCTCGACGTGGTGTTCGTCGGCCAGCTGCGAGGAGGTGACGGTGGACAGCAGTTGGTAGTCTTTGCAGGCCGCGAGCTGTTCCATGAGGATAAAAAAGTATCCCAGGCGCGTCATGCCACGGTTGTCGGCGATGCGTTGCAGCAACTGCCGGCTTTCGGCGATCAGCGCAGGGTCGCGGAACTCGATGCCGTAGCGCGCCCTGGCCAGCAGTGGCGTGAGCTGGTTCAGCTCGGAGAACACGCTGCTGCCGTCCTCGAGCACCTCGTCGGTGAAATTGACCAGCATGTCGCGCTTGCTCACCACTTCGTCGGGGGCGACCTGGCTGATCCAGTTATGCGGCAGGTTCGGGCCTGTGAGGAACAGCGTGTCGGGGGCGAAGTTGCCGATATAGTCGCCGATGAATACCTTGCCGGAGCTGGCGACGATCAGGTGCAGCTCGTATTCCTTGTGGAAGTGCCAGCGCACCAGCGGGCTGGGAAAACCGTGCTGACGGTAGATCAGCGAGTGGCCTTCGTGGTCGTCCATCAGTTCGTAGGACGGGTCGGTGACTTTGCTGACTTTTGGCATGGCGGTGGCGTCGACCGGGGGCGAGTGAACATCCTAGCCAAAAAATGCCGGTCAGTGCGGGCTGCATATTCGCTAGAATCCCTCATCGCCCCAGCAGACACGACGCCATGACCGCCCTACGCTACCTGCAAGCCTATCCCCCGCATCTGCAGGAACAGGTACGCCAGATGATCGCCAGCGACCGCCTGGGCGACTATCTGCAGCAGCGTTATCCCGACCGTCATGACGTGCAGAGCGACAAGGCGCTGTACGCCTATGCCCAGGACCTGCGCCAGGAGTACCTGCGCACCGCACCGGGCCTGGACAAGGTACTCTATGACAACCGCCTGGACCTGACCCACCGTGCCCTGGGCCTGAACACCGCGGTGTCGCGGGTCCAGGGTGGCAAGCTCAAGGCCAAGAAGGAAATCCGCATCGCCTCGTTGTTCAAGGAGGCGGCGCCGCAGTTCCTGCGCATGATCGTGGTGCATGAGCTGGCGCACCTGAAGGAGCGGGATCACAACAAGGCGTTCTACCAGCTCTGCCAGTACATGGAACCGGATTACCATCAACTGGAGTTCGACCTGCGCGTCTACCTGACCTACCGGGAGCTGCCGGGCATTACCTGAGGAACGAGCAGCATGGATGTAAGCAAGACCAAGAGCAGTTTCTACCGCCGCCTGTACGTGGCCTGGCTGATCGACAGCCAGACCGCCACCAGCGTGCCGGCGCTGATGGAGGCCACCGGCATGCCCAGGCGCACCGCCCAGGACACCATCGCTGCCCTGGCCGACCTGGACATCATCTGCGAGTTCGAGCAGCAGGTGGGGGCGCGCAATCATGCCGGGCACTACCGCATCCTCGACTGGGGGGCGATCGACAAGCAGTGGATCATCCAGCACCTGCGCAGCATCCGTGAGGTGCTGGGGTACCCCTGAGCAGCAGCGCCGCTTTCCACGGCTTTTCCCGGTGGATTAGCATTGGCAACCCTTCGCTCCAGGAAACCCCAGATGCCAGCACGACGGCAGGCCACCCGCTTCAGCAACTACGCCGCCATGGCCGACGGCATCGCCACCTTGCTGTTCCCCCATGCCGAGGTGGTGGTCCACGACCTCTCGACGCAGACGGTGGTGCACATCGCCAACAACCTCTCCAAGCGCAAGCTGGGGGCATTGCAATGACCGTCGACGACGCCTACCTCGATGCGCTGTACCAGGCGATCACCGAGGCGCACCGTGAAGTGCGCCCACAAGTGGCCGTGACGCCGCTCGAGCACAGCGCCCGACTTTCGGCCATGAGCGGGTGCGAGGTCTTCCTCAAGTGCGAACACCTGCAGCACACCGGCTCCTTCAAGTTTCGCGGCGCCAGCAACAAGCTGCGGCTGCTGGACGCCTCGCAGCGGCGCCTGGGCGTGATCACCGCGTCATCGGGCAACCATGGGCAGGGGCTTGCCCTGGCGGGTCGCACGCTGGGCGTGCCGGTGACGGTCTACACCACCCGCGACGCCTCCCCCTACAAGCTCGAGGCCATGCGTGCGCTGGGCGCGCAGGTGGTGAGCCTGGACATGGACCCGCTGGGCGTGGAGCTGGAGGCGGGCAGGCAAGCACGCTTGCAGGGCAAGCCCTTCGTCTCGCCCTACAACGACCGCGACATCATCGCTGGGCAGGGCACCATCGGCATGGAACTGTTCGAGCAGGCGCCTGACCTTGCGGCGGTCTTCGTCGCGGTCGGGGGTGGCGGCATGATCTGCGGCATTGGCGCCGCCCTGCGGCGTCTTGCACCGTCGGTGGAAGTGATCGGCTGCTGGCCGGCCAACGCCCCGACCCTCCAGCGCTCGCTGGAGCAAGGGCGGATCATCGAGATGGAGGAGGCGCCGACGATCTCCGACGGTACCGCCGGCGGCGTCGAGCCCGACAGCATCACCTTCCCCCTCTGCCAGCAACTGCTGGACCGCACCGTGCTGGTCAGCGAACAGCAGATCAGGGCGGCCATGCGTGACGTTGCCGCCAGCGAACGCTGGATCATCGAGGGCGCGGCAGGTGTCGCCCTGGCGGGCATGCAGCATTTGGCGCAGGCCTATCGGGGCAGGAAGGTGGCGGTGGTGTTGTGTGGGCGCAACATCGTGCTGGACAAGTACCTTGAGGCGATCGCATGAAGGCCTGGTCAGGCCGGTAATGCTGTGCGCTTAAGCAATGGGGCCGCCTTGCGGCCCTTCGCGGGCAAGCCCGCTCCCACAAGTACGCTGCAAACCTCAAGGAATGCACGATCCTGTGGGAGCGGGCTTGCCCGCGAAGGGCTGCAAGGCAGCCCCAATCGATGTCACATCAGACTTAAGTGAACAGCATTATGGTCAGGCCGGCGGTTTTTCCTCGTGTGCCTGAGCATCGCGGCAAGCCGGTATTTTCCCTGAAATCGGCTAAATTAGAGGCTAATTGACATTATTGTCGGCTGCCGATGGCGTCCACCGTTGTGTAATCTGCAAAACCTGTAGTCGTGAGGATCGCCTTCAAAGGCGTGGGTCTTCAACTGCGAAAGGACTTGAGCATGCGGCCACTGCTTCACGTTCTGGGTTTGCTGGGCATGCTGTTGGCGACCTGCGCCTCGGGTTACGAGAGGCTGCGCCTGGTGGCCGACAACTGGCCGCCTTTCACGGACAGTACGATGCCCGGTGGTGGCCTGGCCACCCATATCGTCACCACGGCGCTGACCCGTGCCGGCTATGCCTGCGACGTCGAGGAGGTACCCTGGGCCAGGGCCCTGCTGGGTATCGGCGAGGGCCGCTACGATGTGCTGGTCAATGCCTGGTACAACGACTCGCGGACCCTTGTCGGCCAGTTCTCCCAGCCCTACCTGAGCAACCGCATCCGCCTGCTCAGGCAGCAGGATGCGGCCTTCAGCTACAAGCAGCTGTCCGACCTCTACCCCTACGCCATTGCCGTGGTGCGCGACTATGCCTACTCGCCTGAGTTCGACAGCGATAGCCGTCTGCGCAAGGTGCCGGTGCGCGACTTCTCGTCCGCGGTGCGCATGCTGGCGGCAGGGCGGGTCGACCTGGCGGTGGAGGACGAGTACGTGGCGCGCTACCACCTGCAGCGTGAGGCACCGGCGGTGCATGATGCGGTTGCGTTCGTCGAGCCTGCGTTGGGCGAGAACAGCCTGCATATCCTGGTCAGCCTCAAGTATCCCGGGCATGCGCAGGTCGTCGAACGCTTCGAGCGGGCCATCGCAGCGATGAAAGCTGACGGCAGTTACGCCCGGTTATTGCACGAGCATGGTTTCTGATCAGGCGTGACGGCTTCAGGCCGGCGCGCTTTCCTTGATCAGGTATGCCGCCAGGGTCCGCAGCGGGCCGAGCTGGCGGCAGATCAGGGCCAATTGGGTCTGCACCAGGCGTTGGTGTTCATCCAGGTCTTCGGGCATCTGCTCCAGGGTCGCGGCCAGGGCTTCCTCGGCATCGCTGTGGATGGCGACCGGCAAACGTGCGGCGAGGCCATTGGCGATCTCGTCGAGGCTGTTGGCCAGGCCCTGGCCGGCACCGTCGATCAACTGCTCCTGGACGTCCGCCGGCAGTGCCGTGTCGCGGTGCGCGCCAAGCCCGGAGAGGTAGCTGAGCAGGGTGTGCGACAGCACCAGGAAGCGAAAGCCAACGTCCGCTTCCTTGCGAAAGTGCCCCGGCTCCATGAGCATGTTGGCCAGGGTGGTGGACAGTGCTGCATCGGCGTTGTGGGCATTGCGCCGGGCCAGGCGGTAGGCCAGGTCGTCACGCTTGCCATGGGCGTACTGCTGCATGATCTGGCGCAGGTAGACGCTGGCGCAGGCCAGGGTATTGGCCAGCACCTTGTTCAAGCGCCGGCCCTGCCAGTCGGGCAAGAACAGGAACACCGCGAGGATGGCGATCAGGCTGCCGACCAGGGTATCGAACAGGCGCGGCAGGAACAGGCCGTAGCCGTCGCCGATCTGGTTGAAGCAGAACAGCACCATCAGGGTGATCGCCGCGGTGGCCAGGGTGTAGCGGGTGGTGCGGTTGACGAAGAACACCACCCCGGCGACCACGGCGAACATCGACTGGATGACCGGGTTGGGGAACAGGTCGAACAGCGCCCAGCCGACGGTCAGGCCGATCGCCGTGCCGAAGATCCGCTGCACCAACTTGCGCCGTGTCGCGCCATAACTGGGCTGGCAGACGAACAGGGTGGTGAGGATGATCCAGTAGCCCTGGGTCGGGTGGATCAGGTGCACCATGCCGTAGCCGACCGACAGCGCCAGAGGCAGACGCAGGGCATGGCGGAACAGCAGCGAGGTCGGGGTCAGCTGGGTACGCAGGCGGCTCCAGACATCCTTGAGGCTGCGTGGCGAACGGTCGAGCAGACTGCTGTCGCTGGCGTCGGCCAGGCTGTCCGGGTTGCTGGCGGCGCCGAGCAGGCGGTCTAGGGTGGCCAGGTTCGCCGCCAGTGCCCGCAGCGAGCGCAGCAGGCCACGCCAGGCCGGGTTGCTCTGGATGCGCAGGTGCTCCAGGGAGGCGTCGAGGTCCTCCAGGGCTTCGGTGAAACCGGTGTCGTAGACGAACGGCTGGCGCAGGCGGATCGACTGGGCCAGCTGCTGGCAGGCCGAGCCCTGCTGGCGCAGCAGGCGCTGGCAGCGGAACATCACGTCGCTGTGGAAGAACGCCTCGGCCAGGGCGTTGTAGGGGTAGTGCGAGGCGCTGACCCGCTCATGGATATCCTGGGCCAGGAAGTACAGCTTCAGGTAACGGCTGACCTTGGCGTTCGGCTGGCTGTTGCCGACCCGGTGCAGGATGATTTCCTTGGCCGCGTTCAGGGCTGCGACGACCTTGCCGTTCTGCTGGGCCAACTCCAGGCGCCGAGCTTCCACGTCGAGGTTGCGGATCGGTTCGAACAGGTTGGCCTTGAGCTTGAGGTAGCGGCCCAGTTCGAGGAACAGCTTGGCCAGGCTCTGCTGCACCGGTTGGTTGGAGAACAGCGCCTGCCACAGCACCGAAAGCAGGCCATACCAGGCCGCGCCGGCCACCAGCAGCATCGGCTCGTGCCAGAAGTCGCTGACCTGGCCGCCGCGCTGGTCCACGCCGATCATGGTGTACACCGAGAGGATCAGTGTCGCCGAGGCGATGGTGCCATAGCGCTCGCCCAGGGCGCCGAGCATGGTCAGGGCGAAGGCCGCCAGGGCCAGGGCGCCGGCGAATATCCAGGGGTAGGGGAACAGCAGCTCGACCGACAGCGCGGCGATGGCGAAGCACACCAGGGTGACGGCCAGGGCGCTGAGGCGGCCTTGCCAGCTGTCGTCGGTCTCGGCCAGGGCGCTGGCGATGATGCCGAGGAACAGCGGGATCAGCAGGCCCATCTCGTTCTGGTACCAGCACAGGGCCAGGCTGCCGGTGAGGGCGACCGTCACCCGGATGCTGTAGCTGAACTTGTCTTGGCCCCACAGGCGACGCAATGAATGGCGGAACGAGCTCGATGACATGATGGCCTTGGCGGTGATCGATGAAGTCGCTTTCGAGGCCGTGCAGCTGGGGCCGCCCATCGCCGGCAAACCGGCGCCCACAGGTTGTGCAACACCGCGGACCTTGTGGGAGCCGGCTTGCCGGCGATGGGCTGCGAAGCAGCCCCATGCAATGCCGGCTCTGCCGCACGGACCAGCAAGAAGCGTTCCGTGCTGCTGAATGGATTCTACTCTACACGAACTGCGCCGCAGCGTTGGCCGATGCCCAGGCCCACTGGAAATTGAAACCGCCCAGGTGGCCGGTGACATCGAGCACCTCGCCGATGAAGTACAGCCCCGGGCTCTTGAGCGACTCCATGGTCTTGGAGGACACCTCGCGGGTATCCACCCCACCGAGGGTGACCTCGGCGGTGCGGTAGCCCTCGGTCCCTGCCGGAACCACTTGCCAGGCCGCCAGCTTCTCGGCGATCTGTGCCAGTTCCGCCGGGGTGTACTGCTTCATCGGCCTGGACTCGAACCACTGCTCGGCCAGCAGGTTGGCCAGCTTGCGGGTGAACACCTCGCCCAGCACGGTCTTGAGCTCGGCATTGGCGCGCTCGGCTTGCTGCTGTTGCAGCCACTGCAGGGCGTCGCGGTCCGGCAGCAGGTTGATCTGCACCGTATCGCCGGCTTCCCAGAACGACGAGACCTGCAGGATGGCCGGGCCGCTCAGGCCACGGTGGGTGAACAGCAGGTTTTCGCGGAAGCTGGCGCCATTGCAACTGGCGGTGCAGTCCAGCGAGGTGCCCGACAGTTCCGTGCACAGTGCCTTGAGCTGGGGCTCGGTGATGGTGAACGGCACCAGGCCGGCGCGGGTCGGCAGGGTGTGGTGACCGAACTGGCGGGCGACCTGGTAGCCGAAGCCGGTGGCGCCGAGGGTGGGAATCGACAGGCCGCCGGTGGCGATCACCAGGGACTGGCAGGCGAACGGGCCGGCGCTGGTGTCCAGGAGGTAGCCCTCGTCGGTCTTCTCGATCCGCTCGATGCTCGTGTGCATGCGCAGCTCGGCGCCGGCCTCGTCGCACTCGGCCAGGAGCATGTCGAGGATGTCGCTGGCCTTGTTGTCGCAGAACAGCTGGCCAAGCTTTTTCTCGTGGTAGGGCACGCGGTACTTGGCCACCAGCTCGAGAAAATCCCACTGGGTGTAGCGAGCCAGGGCCGACTTGCAGAAGTGCGGGTTCTGCGAGAGGAAGTTGGCCGGCTCGGTGTACAGGTTGGTGAAGTTGCAGCGCCCGCCGCCGGACATGAGGATCTTCTTGCCCGGTTTGTTGGCGTGGTCGAGCAGCAGCACCCGCCGGCCGCGACGGGCGGCGAGCTGGGCGCACATCAGGCCGGCGGCGCCGGCGCCGATGATGATCACGTCGGTGGTGTGCACGGTGTTACCTCTTCAAGAACCAGGGCCCCACGGCAGCCCAGGAAGAATCTCAGACGATGCGGACCTTCAGGGAGCGCCCCTTGATCTTGCCGCTGTTGAGCCGCTGCATGGCTTGCCTGGCCACGTCGCGCTCCACCGCCACGAAGGCCTGGAAATCGAAGATGGCGATCTTGCCCACCTGCTTGCCAGGGATGCCGGCGTCACCGGTCAGTGCGCCGAGAATGTCGCCCGGGCGCAGCTTGTCCTTGCGCCCCGCAGCGATGCACAGGGTGCTCATGGGGGGCAGCAGCGGCTCGCCGCCCTTGTTCTTCAGGCTGTCCAGCTGGTCCCAGCGCAGCGGGGCCTTCTGCAGCGTTTCGATGGCCTGGGCACGATGGCCTTCGGCCGGGGCCACCAGGCTGATCGCGATGCCCTTCTCGCCCGCACGGCCGGTACGGCCGACGCGGTGCACGTGGATTTCTGCATCACGGGCCAGCTCGACGTTGATCACCATGTCCAGGCCGTCGATATCCAGGCCACGGGCGGCCACGTCAGTGGCCACCAGCACCGAGCTGCTGCGGTTGGCGAACATCGTCAGGACCTGGTCGCGGTCGCGTTGCTCCAGGTCACCGTGCAGGGCCTGGGCGGCGATGCCCTTGGCCTTGAGGTGGGCGACCAGGTCTTCGCACTGCTGCTTGGTGAAGCAGAAGGCGACGCAGGACTGTGGCCGGTAGTGGCCGAGCACGCGGGTCACCGCCTCCAGGCGCTGCTGCGGGTCGATCTCGATGAAGCGCTGCTCGATCTGGTTGTCGGCGTGCAGGCTCTGGACCTTGACCTGTTGTGGCTGGCGCATGAAGTCGGCGGCCAGTTGCTCGATGCCAGCCGGGTAGGTGGCGGAGAACAGCAGGGTCTGGCGCCGTGCCGGGGTGCGGCCGATGATGCTGGCGATGGCGTCGAAGAAGCCCATGTCGAGCATGCGGTCGGCCTCGTCGAGGACCAGGGTGTTGAGCCCGTCGAGCACCAGGGTGCCTTTGTCCAGGTGCTGCTGCACGCGCCCTGGCGTGCCGACGATGATGTGCGCACCGTGTTCCAGGGAGGCGATCTGCGGGCCCAGGGACACGCCGCCGCAGAGGGTGAGGACCTTGATGTTGTCCTCGGCGCGGGCCAGCCGGCGTAGCTCCTTGGCCACCTGGTCGGCCAGCTCGCGGGTCGGGCACAGGACCAGCGCCTGGCAACCGAAGTAGCGCGGGTTGATCGGGTTGAGCAGGCCGATGCCGAAGGCGGCGGTCTTGCCGCTGCCGGTCTTGGCCTGGGCGATCAGGTCCTGGCCCTTGAGGATGACCGGCAGGCCCTGGGCCTGGATCGGGGTCATCGAGGTGTAGCCGAGGGCGTCCAGGTTGGCCAGCATGGCGGCGGACAGCGGCAAGGTGGCAAAGGCGGTGGAGTCGGTGGTCACGAGGCGGGCCTGCGGTGCGAAGCGAAAAATGCCGCACAGTCTACCAGCCTCGTGGCCATTCGCCCTACGGTTCCCTCTGCGCTTCCAGACGACGGGCACGCCTCCCGTCCGTCGGCGACAGCTGCAGGAAGATCGCCGCCGCCAGCATGGCCATCAGGCCGATGGTCAGGAAGGTCAGTTGGAAGGCGCCCAGGGTGCTTTCCACGCCCTCGGTGCTGCCAGCCGCGCTGAAACCGCCGAGCAAGGCGCCGGCACAGGCCACGCCCAGGCTCAGCGACAGCTGCGCGACCACCGACAGCAGGCTGTTGCCGCTGCTGGCGTGGGCGTCGTCCAGGTCGATCAGGGTGACGGTGTTCATGGCGGTGAACTGCATGGAGTTCACCGCGCCGAGCAGGGCCAGTTGCACCAGCAGCAGGGCGTAGGGCGTCTGTTCGTCCACCAGCCCGAGGCTGGCCAGCAGCACGCCGAGCAGCAGGGTATTGCCGGTGAGGATGATGCGATAGCCGAAGCGCTCGATCAGCGGCCGGGCGATGGACTTGGCGACCATCGCCGCGGCGGCCAGGGGGATCATGCTCATGCCGGCCTGGGCGGGCGAATAACCCAGGGCCACCTGCAGCAGCAACGGCACCAGGAAGGGCAGGGCGCCGCTGCCCAGGCGGGCGAACAGGTTGCCGAGGATGCCGATGGCGAAGGTGCGCACGCGGAACAGGCTGGGCGAGAACAGCGGCTCCGGGTCGCGCCCGGCGCGCAGCCAGTAGGCGGCCAGGCAGGCCATGCCAGCGAACAGCAGAAGCATCACCCGCAGGTGCGGCAGGTGCAGTTCGCCCAGGCCTTCCATGGCGATGGTGATCAGCACCATCGCCGCGCCGAACAGCAGGAAGCCGGGGCCGTCGAAGCGGGTGCGCTCGGCACCGCGCAGGTCGGGAATGAACTTCCACACCGCATAGCAGCCCAGGGCCCCGACCGGCAGGTTGAGCAGGAAGATCCAGTGCCAACTGAGGATTTCCACCAGCCAGCCGCCCAGGGTCGGCCCGAGCAGTGGGCCGAGCAGGCCCGGGATGGTGATGAAGCTCATGATCCGCACCAGTTCCGAGCGCGGATAGGCGCGCAGCACTACCAACCGCCCGACCGGCAGCATCAGGGCACCGCCCAGCCCCTGGACGACCCGGGCGGCGATGAGAAAGGCTAGGCTGTTGGCCATGGCGCAGAGCAATGAGCCGAAGCTGAACAGCACGATGGCGCTGAAGAAGATACGCCGGGTGCCGAAACGGTCGGCGATCCAGCCCGAGGCGGGGATCAGCAGGGCCACGGTGAGCATGTAGGCGATGATCACCCCCTGCATGCGTAGCGGGTCCTCGGCCAGGTCGCGGGCCATGGCGGGCAGCGCAGTGTTGAGGATGGTGCCGTCCAGCGACTGCATGAAGAAGGCGATGGCCACCACCCAGGGGATCCAACGGGCGGTGACGGGGTCCAGCGGGGGGCGTTCGGGCATGGGAACCTCAATGTTCAGCATTGCCTGCACCGCCCCGATCGCCGGCAAGCCCCCGCAAGGTTCGTGGCGCTGCAAAACCTGTGGGAGCCGGCTTGCCGGCGATAGGGGCGGTTCGATCAATCACAAGGTCAGGGTCAGGGCTTTGACCAGCGCCCCCGGCAAATGACTCGATCCGGTACTGCGCTGCCCATAGGTACTGGTCGACAAGATGAGCTCGCGTTCGCAGGTCAGGTCTTCCAGCTGGCTACCCAGCAGGCTGTACAGGCTGTCGTCGAAACGCATGGTGCTGACCGGGCCCTGGATCTCGCCGTTCTCCACCCAGAAGGTGGCGAAGCGGGTCAGGCCGGTCATGCGCGCGGCTGGCAGGTCCGAGTAGTTCAGGTACCAGAGGTTGCTGATGTACAGGCCGGTGCCCAGGCGTTCGAGGATCTGGTCATTGGCCAGGTTGCCTGGTGCCAGGCTGAGCGCGCAGGGTGACTCGTAGCTGTCGGCACCATTGGCGGCCAGCGCGAACTCGGCGGCACTGCGCGCGCTGACCAGTCGCTGCAGCGCCCGGCCTTGGTGGATCAGCGGCACGTCCAGGCGCGGCGAGCCTTCATCGGAAAACGCCGGGCTCAACGAGCCGCTGACCTGCTCGTCGAAGCTGACCAGCGGGCTCAGGCTCGCATCGCCGTTGTACAGGCGCTGCAAGGCGCTGTTGCCGGTGGCCAGGGCCTGTGCGCAGAAGCCGCCCCAGCACAGCATGCCGGTGATTTCGTCCATGGCGGCAGGCGCCAGGTAGGCGCGGTAGCCGCCTGGCGCGAGGGTGATGGCCGGGCGACCGAGCAAGCCCAGTTGTTCCCGCGCTTGGCGCAGGCGCGCGGTGAACGCCTCGGGGTTCCACGCTTGGCCGGCATAGTTGGCCTTCACCGCCTGGCCATTGTCATGGAACAGGCTCCAGTCGAAATTGAAGCTGTTGGCCTGGTGCCAGCCGAAGGCCCCGAAGGAGCTGGCAAAGCCCCGGCAGATCGGGCCGGCGGCATAGATGCCGACCAGGTCCAGGTCGCCGGCTTCACGGTCGAGCAGCGTCAGCACCTCGTCCAGGGCGGGCAACGCTCGGTCCTGCAGGCTGTGGCTGTGCCAGGCGTTCTCGTCCAGGCTCAGGTAAGGGTCGATGGCCAGCAGCGGCAGGGTCTGGCGCAGTTGCTCGAGAGCATCGTCCAGGCGCTGGCGATCCAGCTGTGCATCGCCGCTCAAGGTGACCTGCTGTTCTGCCTGGCGCCCATCGCGGATCAGCCGCAGTTGCGCGCTGGCCTGGCTGACCTCGCCGGCCTGGCGCACCTTGGCATGGTTGAAACGCACGAATTGCGACTGTTCGGCGCTGTAGCCGAGGGTGAATTGCTCTTCGGGGCGCAGCGCATCGCGCACGGCGCTGACCAGCGCTTCGAAGCGTTGTTGGGGCGTGGCGCTCATCAGGCGTCTCCTCCGAATACGTCGATCTGGCGGAACACGCAAGCCGGCGAGGCGTGGCCGACCCGTACCACCTGGTTGGGTTCGCCCTTCCCGCAATTGGGCGTGCCCAGGACCTGGAAGGTGCTGCGGTCGCCGACCGCCGCGAGGTTGCGCCAGAACTGCGCGGAAATGCCACGGTAGTTGGGGTTCTTGACGATGTCCTTGAGTTCGCCGTGCTCGATCAACTGGCCCCACTCGCAACCGAACTGGAACTTGTTGCGCGCATCGTCGATGGACCAGGAGCGGTTGGTGCGCATGAGGATGCCATGCTCGATACCGGCGACCAGCTGCTGCAGCGACTGGTCGCCGGGCTCGATGTTGAGGTTGGCCATGCGGTCGATCGGCGCACGGTTCCAGCCGCAGGCGCGGCTGTTGGCCACGCCGTCGAGGCCAGAGCGGAACTGCGAGAGGGCGCCACCCAGCGGGCGTAGCAACAGGCCGTTGCGGATCAGGAACTGCTTGCTGGCCTGGCTGCCGTCATCGTCGTAGCTGTAGCTGGCCAACTCTTCGCCGATGGTCGGGTCGAAGGTCACGTTGAGCAGCGGCGAGCCGTACTGCAGGTGGCCGAAGTCGCTGGCCTTGACGAAGCTGGTGCCGGCGTAGTTGCGCTCGTCGCCGAGGATGCGGTCCATCTCCAGCGGGTGGCCGATGGACTCGTGGATCTGCAGCATCATCTGGTCGGGCATCAGCAGCAGGTCGCGCGGGCCACTGGGGGTGTTGGGCGCCAGCAGCAGTTGCAGCGCCTCGTCGGCGACACGGCGGCCGGCGCCGACCAGGCCGCAGCGTTCGATGATCTCGAAGCCGCCCTGCTGGCCGAAGTTGTCGCGGCCCAGGCTGCGGCACTGGCTGTCCTGGCCGTCGCTGGCGGTGACGCTCAGGCCCGGGAACAGGAAACGCTGGGCGTGCCGCAACTCGGCGCCGGCCGAGTTGAGGTAGGTCTGCTCGACCAGGCTCATGCCGAGGCTGGCCTGCCAGTCCACCAGGCGGCTGTCCTTGGGCACGCTGGCCGATTCGGCGGCGAGCAGGCCGAGGCAATCGGCAAGGGTGGGAACGGGTTGGTCGAGGTTGGGTGAGAGATGATCGTGACGCGCGCAGGTCACCGGTTGCTCGCGCAGGTCGAGCAGGCTATGCGCGGCGATCTGCCGGGCCAGTGCCTCGGCGTGTTCCAAGGCGCGCTGCAGGCCCGCCTGGGACAGGTCGGCGGTGGCGGCATAGGCTTCCACACCCTTGACCCGTACGGTGAGCATGGCGCCCTCGTCCTGGCTGAAGAACGGCGGCTCGGCGACATTGCGCCGTACCGACAGGGCCTGGTGCGATTGCTTCACGTGGCGCAGGGAAAACATCTCGGCCGTGCTGCGCAGTGCGCTGAAGCGCTGGCGCAGCAGGGCGCTGGAATCGAACATGCGGAAAAACCTCCGTGTGCGCGGTGGCTCCCCCTCAGAACCACCCCTCTTGCATGCCCTGGCAGGTGTCGTCGCGGGCCTCGAGCAATGCCAGCTCATTATGGCAGCCTGGTACCTCCCAGGTCAGGAAATAACGTGCGGCCTGCAGCTTGCCGAGGTAGAAGTCGCGGTCCGCGGCATTGCCCTGGAGCAGGCCGAGTTCGGCGTGGATCGCCTGTTCCAGCCAGCGCCAGCCGATCACGCAGTGGCCGAACGCCTTGAGGTACAGGGCGGAATTGGCCAGGGCGGTGGTGACCTTGCCCTGGGCCAGGTCGCCGAGCAGGGCCAGCGTCACGCCTTGCAGGCGGTTGACCAGGTGCTCCAGCGGCTGGCGCATGGCGTCCAGGCTTGGATGGTGGCTGGCACGCTCGGCGGTGCTGGCGATCAGGCGGATCAGTCGCTTGAGGCCGGCACCGTTGTCCTGTGCCAGTTTGCGGCCCAGCAGGTCGAGCGACTGGATACCCTCGGTGCCTTCGTGGATCGGGTTCAGGCGGTTGTCGCGGTAATACTGCTCGACGGGGTATTCGCGGGTATAGCCGTGACCACCAAGGACCTGGATGGCCAGTTCGTTGGCCTTGAGGCAGAAGGCCGAGGGCCAGGACTTGACGATCGGCGTCAGCAGGTCGAGCAGAGCCTGTGCCTGCTGGCGGGCGCTTTCGTCGCTGGCCGTCTGGGTGTCGTCGAACAGGCGCGCGGCGTACAGGCCCAGGTCGAAGGCGCCTTCCACGTAGGCCTTCTGTGCCAGCAGCATGCGTTTCACGTCACTGTGGCCAATGATCGGCACGGCAGGGCTGCGCGGGTCCTTGTTGTCCGGCAGCCGGCCCTGTGGTCGCTGGCGGGCGTACTCCAGGGAATAGAGGTAGCCAGCGTAGCCCAGCATCACCGCGCCCATGCCGACGCCGATGCGCGCCTCGTTCATCATCTGGAACATGCACGCCAGGCCCTGGTGCGGCTGGCCGACCAGGTAGCCGACGCACTGGCCGTCGTCGCCGAAGTTCAACGCCGTGGAGGTGGTGCCGCGCCAGCCCATCTTGTGGAACAACCCGGCCAGCGACACATCGTTGCGCTGGCCACGGCTGCCGTCCGGGTTGACCAGGTACTTGGGCACGATGAACAACGAAATGCCCTTCACGCCGGGAGGTGCATCCGGCAGCTTGGCCAGGACCATGTGCACGATGTTTTCCGACAATTCGTGGTCGCCACCGGAGATGAAGATCTTGTTGCCCTTGATCCGGTAGGTGCCGTCGCCGGCGGCTTCGGCACGGGTACGGATATCGGCCAGCGACGAGCCTGCGTGCGGCTCGGTCAGGGCCATGGTGCCGAAGTAGCGGCCCTCGATCATGGGCTGTAGGAACAGGCGTTTCTGCTCGTCGCTGCCGAAGCTCTCGATCAGGTTGGCCGCGCCCATGGTCAGGAACGGGTAGGCCGTGGTACCGGCGTTGGCCGCCTGGAAGTGGGCGAAGCAGGCTTGCGAAACCAGGCTGGGCAACTGCATGCCGCCGACCTCGAAGTCGCGATTGGCGTTGAGAAAACCCGCTGCGAGGAAGGCATCGACGGCAGGCTTCACCTCGGGGATCAGCTCGGCCCGGCCATCCACGTAGCGCGGCTCGTTCTCATCGGCCTTGCGATTGTGCGGGGCGAAGTACTTCTCGGCGATGGTGCGGGCGGTGGCGAGCGCCGCGTCGAAGGTCTCGCGGCTGTGCTCGGCGAAGCGCGTGCGTTGGGTCAGGGCTTCGGCGTCGAGGACTTCGTAGAGTTCGAAAGCGAGGTTGCGGGAACTGAGCAGGGTCTCGGGCATATGGGGAGGTCCTGAGGCGGGATACTGCGAGTCTAGGTGGAGGATGGGATGGAGGACAGGTTAATAGGTTTGAGTGATATGGGATTAGAAGGTAAGGATGCGCTGTCGCGTGTTTGCATAGGTTGCAAGTTGAGTTGTTAGAAAAAGGAAATTTCCCACAAGATTTTAGGATGCGCTGTTGAGACACCACTGAGCTGATTAGGGTAGATGTTGGGCTTTTGATCAGGAGGTTGGGTGATGGAAAGGCTTTCTCATTGGGGTGAAGTTTGGAAGGAGGATTTGTGTAGCGTCGAAGATCCTTTTCTGGCGGTTATAAATGTTCGCAGGAATTTACGAAGCAGGGGATATGTGCGGGAAATAGAAGGGGTGACAGGGCTTTTGAGGTCCTGCGGTCTTTATACTTCTCGAAGTCTGACCGGGGATGAAGTTGAAATGGCGCTTCGGCCAGTTGGGACGGGTGAATGGATGCTGTTGAAGAAAGAGCCATTTCTCTCCATTGATCCTGATAGGTATTGGTTTGCAAGGATGTGTAGGTCAAAGTCTGAGCGTGAGCGTCTTGTATCTGCTGGTTTTGTTGATAGTGGTCCCGGCAAGTGGAAAATAGTGGGCATTAGAATAAACAAGGGGGCATCGAGTGCGGCCTTTATTGCAAATTTTCTGGCGTCGCGAGGAGATGAGGGGCGAGTGTTCTTATCCTCGGGGAAGGACTACGCTAACACAACGAGAACTGTAACTCAGAAGTGGGTGGCTTTGGACAGCCAGGAGCGCGATTTTGCTCCGTCATCTGCAATTCATAGATACGGAGTGCTGCGGAAAACTATACAAGTTTATGTGGAGGCTGATGACCACTGGGATATTTCAGGGGCTTCGTGGCACTGGCGTCCGGTCATTGCAAATGAAGTTTATGAATTTAAAGGCGAGTGAGATGAAACGTGCCGATGATCAAGCTAAGGCGGTTGGTGCAATTGTTTTGGAGTTGTATGGACGCTTTTTATGTATGTTTCGTGGTGGTTGCTAGTCTCAGGCGAGGTGTAATACCATTTTTGAGTGACTTTGATGCGGCACTAACAACTATGGGGGATTGGGGAGGCGGGCTTGAGGTTTTAATATGGATGGGAGTGTTTGTGCAGCTCTCCGTTGTTGCTAGTGGCATATTGCTTTATCAAGGTCGAACGTCTGGGGTTTACTTGGCCGCTGCGCAAATGCCATTTCGTATCTTGTTCGTAGTTCCCTCTGTTTCCGTGATTCTGTTATTGCCAGGTATCAGTACCTGGCTCTGGCTGAGTCTCCTGGTTGCTTCCGAGGGGGTTAAAGGCTGGAGTCTTTGGTGGCTTTGGCGAAGCCGTAATGCCTAGCAACTGAAGTGAGAATGCTCGGGAACGCATTATCCAATGCTCTGTGCACACAAATTGTAGAGATATTTCCTACGGGGACGATCGAAAATGGATTGCTGCGCCTGAAATGATGATCGTCTTGAATGAGTGCTTTGAGTTTTTCAAGGGGATCTTTCTAATGGGTGATCTGGCTAGTGCCGGTCTCGATGTAGATAACGTCAAGACTGATGGCGCGCCATTCTTCGTGGTGTCGCCCGTGAAGCTGGGTGTGATGACATTCTTCACATTTGGCCTCTATTGGTGGTACTGCTTCTACCAAAGCTGGAGATTGCACAAGGTGCGTACAGGGGAGCGGGTGATCCCAATCTTGCGCTCGGCTTTCGGTATTTTCTTTATTTACCCCTTGTTGAGTCGAGCGAACGATTTTATACGTGAGTCGGGAGGGAGTTATCCCTGGTCAATCCTGCGGCTAACGTTGACCTACTATGCGTTGTCAATCATGACGGCTGTTGCCGGTTTTTTTCTGGATGGTCACCTGGCTACCGTCTTGGCCGTAGAGCTTATCCTTCAAATTGCTTGGATCTCTATTATGGTGGCCATGCAGAAAGGTATAAATTTCAGCGCGGGTGATGCGTCAGGTGAGTCGAATAGCCGTTTCACACTGGCCAATTGGCTCTGGATGATTCCCGGTTGCGTAATGGAGCTGGTCAAACTGTACGCTCTCTTCATGACTCCACTCATGGCTTGAAGCATGGCTACATGGCGCTCTTGATGCCAGTGTAGACGCAGTACCTACAAGCATTTGATAAAACGCAGTGCGCTTTACAAGGCCAGGCGCAATATTGAAAAGTCAGAAGCCCAGGTATGTGCGAAGGTCAAGCACCCGTTCCGGGAGATCAAGCGCCAGTTCGGTTATGTGAAGACCCGCTTTCGTGGCTTGGCCAAAAAAGGAGAGCCTAAGCTCAATGCCGGTCAGTTAAGACTTTCAGTTGTCATTTGGGGCCGCTTCGCGCCCCATCGCCGGCAAGCCGGCTCCCACACTGTTCGTGCAAACCGCATCATGTGTGTCGCCGCGGTCCCTGTGGGAGCCGGCTTGCCGGCGATGGGCTGCAAGGTAGCCCCAAAAATGACAAAGCGCCGCTTAACTGACTGACATTGAGCCTAAGCTCTCCTTCTTCCATTCAACGACCGTCAGCCAATGGTCATCAAGCTGGCGTTACCCCCCGCCGCAGCGGTGTTCACACTCACCGCCCGCTCGATCACCAAACGCTCCAGCGCAATCTGGTGATCGCCGCTGGACAGCCCATGCACACCCACGATCGCCCCGGCACGCTTGGCCACCTGCTCGCAGACGCGGCGCAGTTGGTCGGAGTCGCCGTGGTGGATGACCGCGTCGAACGCGACTTCATCCTTGTTCCAATCCGCCACCAGCTTGACCTTCGCTTGCAGCTCCTTCGGCAGGCGGGCGCGCAGGGCCTTGCCTGGCTCGCCATCGACCCACACCGCCGAGCTACCGACGGCCAGTACGGCTGCCAGTTGGGCCAGCAGATCGGCTTCGTTGTCGGCCAGGCACAGCACGTGCTCGCGCGGCAGCACGGTGTAGGTGTTGCGCTCGCCGGTCGGGCCGGGCAGCACGCGGGTGATGCCACTCTGGGACTGCTCGGCGAACTGCTCGCACAGCTCGGCCAGGCCCGTCAGCTGGCTGCTGTCGGCCCAGGTTTTGAAGGTGTGCAGCGGCTTGATCAACTGGTCGCGCAGGGCGCCGTCGATCTTGCTGTCACCGTCGGTACGCTGGAAGTGACGGGCGATGGCGTCGGCCGGGCGGGTCGACAGCAGGCGGTACAGGTACAGCGGGCCGCCGGCTTTCGGGCCGGTGCCAGACAGGCCTTCGCCACCGAACGGCTGCACGCCGACCACCGCACCGACGATGTTGCGGTTGACGTACATGTTGCCGGCGTTGACGTTGTCCACCACCTTGGCGATGGTCTCGTCGATGCGGGTGTGCACGCCCAGGGTCAGGCCGTAGCCGGAGGCGTTGATCTGCTCGATCAACTGGTCGAGGTTACGACGGTTGTAGCGCACCACATGCAGCACCGGGCCGAAGATCTCGCGCTTGAGCTCGTCGAAGCTTTCCAGTTCGATCAGGGTCGGCATGACGAAGGTGCCGCGCTTGCATTCCTCGGCATCGGCGATGGCCACCTGGTAGACCGAGCGGCCTTTCTCGCGCATGCCCTGGATGTGTTTCTCGATGCCGGCCTTGGCCTCGGCGTCGATCACCGGGCCGATGTCCACCGGCAGGCGCTCCGGATTGCCCAGGCGGTTCTGCGCCATGGCGCCCTTGAGCATCTCGATCACGCGGTCGGCGGAGTCTTCCTGCAGGCACAGCACGCGCAGCGCCGAACAGCGCTGGCCGGCGCTGTCGAAGGCCGAGGACACCACGTCGATCACCACCTGCTCGGTCAGGGCCGAGGAGTCGACGATCATGGCGTTCTGGCCGCCGGTCTCGGCGATCAGTGGGATCGGGCGGCCCTGGGCATCCAGGCGGCCTGCGATGTTGCGTTGCAGCAGGCGCGCCACCTCGGTGGAGCCGGTGAACATCACGCCCTTGACCCGCTCGTCGCCGACCAGGCCGGCGCCGACGGTCTCGCCACGGCCTGGCAGCAGCTGCAGCACGCCTTGCGGAATGCCGGCTTCCAGCAGCAGGCGCACGGCCTGGGCGGCGACCAGCGGGGTCTGCTCGGCAGGCTTGGCCAGGACCGGGTTGCCGGCGGCCAGGGCAGCGGCTACCTGGCCGGTGAAGATCGCCAGGGGGAAGTTCCACGGGCTGATGCACACCACCGGGCCCAGCGGGCGGTGGGCGTCATTGCTGAAGTCGTTGCGTGCCTGCACCGCGTAGTAGCGCAAGAAGTCCACCGCCTCGCGTACTTCGGCGATGGCGTTGGCGAAGGTCTTGCCGGCCTCGCGGATGAGCAGGCCCATCAGCGGCTGGATCTCGGCTTCCATCAGGTCGGCGGTGCGCTCGAGGATCGCAGCACGCTCGGCCGGCGGGGTGGCCTGCCAGATCGGCGCGGCATTGAGGGCGCACTGGATGGCGTTGTCGACGTCGGCGACGGTGGCTTCCTGCACATGGCCCACCACGTCGCGGTGGTCGGCCGGGTTGAGCACCGGCGCGGCAGCCTGCTCGCTGGCGGCGCAGGCCAGCAGCGGGGTGGCTTTCCAGTCGTTGTGCGCGGTGGCCAGCATGGCGCAGGACAGCGACGCCAGGCGGTGTTCGTTGGCCATGTCGATGCCGGCCGAGTTGGCCCGCTCGCTGCCGTAGAGGTCACGCGGCAGGGGGATGCGCGGGTGCGGCAGGCCGATGGCGCCTTCCTGGGTGGCCATGCGCTCGATGCTGACGACCGGGTCGGCGACCAGTTCCTGGATGGAGATCGAGTGGTCGGCGATGCGGTTGACGAACGAGGTGTTGGCGCCGTTTTCCAGCAGGCGGCGCACCAGGTAGGCCAGCAGGGTCTCATGGGTGCCGACCGGCGCGTAGACGCGGCACGGGCGGTTCAGCTTGCCTTCGGAAACCTTGCCCACCACCTGCTCGTACAGGGGCTCGCCCATGCCGTGCAGGCACTGGAACTCGTATTGGCCCGGGTAATAGTTCTGACCGGCAATGTGGTAGATGGCCGACAGGGTGTGGGCGTTGTGCGTGGCGAACTGCGGGTAGATGGCATCCGGTACCGACAGCAGCTTGCGTGCGCAGGCGATGTAGGACACGTCGGTGTACACCTTGCGGGTGTACACCGGGTAGCCTTCCAGGCCTTCGACCTGGGCGCGCTTGATCTCGCTGTCCCAGTAGGCGCCCTTGACCAGGCGGATCATCAGGCGGTGGCGGCTGCGCTTGGCCAGGTCGATGACGTAGTCGATCACGTACGGGCAGCGCTTCTGGTAGGCCTGGATGACGAAGCCGATACCGTTCCAGCCGGCCAGCGCAGGCTCGAAGCACAGGCGCTCGAGCAGGTCCAGGGACAGCTCCAGGCGGTCGGCTTCCTCGGCATCGATGTTCAGGCCGATGTCGTACTGCTTGGCCAGCAGGGTCAGCGACAGCAGGCGTGGGTACAGCTCTTCCATCACACGCTCGTACTGGGCGCGGCTGTAGCGCGGGTGCAGGGCCGACAGCTTGATGGAGATGCCCGGGCCTTCATAGATGCCACGGCCGTGGGACGCCTTGCCGATCGAGTGGATCGCCTGCTCGTAGGAAGCCAGGTACTTCTGTGCGTCGTGCTCGGTCAGTGCGGCTTCGCCGAGCATGTCGTAGGAATAGCGGAAACCCTTGGACTCGAAGCGGCTGGCATTGGCCAGGGCCTCGGCGATGGTCTCGCCGGTGACGAACTGCTCGCCCATCAGACGCATGGCCATGTCGACGCCCTTGCGGATCATCGGTTCGCCGCTCTTGCCGATGATGCGGGTGAGCGAGGAGGTCAGGCCGGATTCGTTGTGGGTGGAAACCAGCTTGCCGGTCAGCAGCAGGCCCCAGGTGGCGGCGTTGACGAACAGCGACGGGCTGTTGCCCAGGTGCGGTTGCCAGTTGCCGGTGCTGATCTTGTCGCGGATCAGGGCATCGCGGGTGCCCTTGTCGGGAATGCGCAGCAGGGCTTCGGCCAGGCACATCAGGGCCACGCCCTCCTGGGACGACAGGGAGAACTCCTGCAGCAGGCCCTGGACGATGCCGGCACGGCCGCTGGCGCTCTTCTGGTTGCGCAGCTTCTCGGCGATGCCGGAGGCCAGCTTGTTGGTGGCCTCGGCCTGGGCGGCCGACAGGCGGGCCTGCTCCAGCAGCATCGGCACCATTTCCTGTTCCGGGCGGCGGTAGGCGGCGGTGATGGCCGAGCGCAGCACCGACTGCGGCAGGATGCTCTCGGCGAACTCGAGGAAGCACTGGTGGCTGTGGTCGGGCTGGATTTCCCCGGCATCGTCGGCCGGGTGACCGGCCTGGCCGTTGAGTTCGGTCAGGGTGGCGCCACCCTCGAGCTTCTCCAGGTAGCTGAAGATCGCTTGCTTGATCAGCCAGTGCGGTGTGCGGTCGATGGACTGCGCAGCGGCTTTGAGTCGCTCACGGGTCGGGTCGTCGAGTTTGACCCCAAGGGTGGTCGTCGCCATTTCTTATTCCTCGATATTGCCACGGGTGTGGCCTAAGCTGTCGGCAAGATTAGCTGTAGGATAATTCGGGTGCAACCGGGTGCAACCCGTTTTTTTGGAGGAAAAGGTGCAACTCGTCCGGTGGTATTTCCCACATGGCGAAAAAGGTCGTTGTCGGTGCGTTTTCTTATGAAAAACGTGCCGCATGCTCCGAAAAGGAGCAAAAAAGGCACTTTTTCTGAAAAGGTGCGTCCAGGTGCAACTTGACATTGAAAAATGGTTGCACCCTGTTCGTGTTGTTGCATAGGATGCGCCGCCTGGGTGCAACCACCTTTACCGAGGCGGTTCGCAAGAGATAAAAACAAACGCCAGGGCACAACCATGGGCAATCCACTCACGATCACCTTCGTGGTCTACATCGCGGCAATGGTGCTGATCGGCTTCGTGGCCTATCGCTCCACCAAGAACCTCTCCGACTACATCCTCGGCGGCCGTAGCCTCGGCAGCGTGGTCACCGCGCTCTCCGCCGGCGCTTCCGACATGAGCGGCTGGCTGCTGATGGGCCTGCCGGGCGCCATCTACCTGTCGGGCCTCTCGGAGGCCTGGATCGCCATCGGCCTGACCATCGGCGCCTACCTGAACTGGCTGTTCGTGGCCGGCCGCCTGCGCGTGCAGACCGAGTACAACGGCGACGCCCTGACCCTGCCGGACTACTTCACCAGCCGTTTCGAAGACAAGAGCGGCCTGCTGCGGGTGATCTCGGCCGTCGTCATCCTGGTGTTCTTCACCATCTACTGCGCTTCCGGCATCGTCGCCGGCGCCCGCCTGTTCGAAAGCACCTTCGGCATGTCGTACGAGACCGCCCTGTGGGCCGGTGCCGCGGCGACCATCGCCTACACCTTCGTCGGTGGCTTCCTGGCGGTGAGCTGGACCGACACCGTGCAGGCCTCGCTGATGATCTTCGCGCTGATCCTCACCCCGATCATCGTGCTGATCTCCACTGGCGGCTTCGACACCACGTTCCTCGCCATCGAGGCGCAGAACCCGGCCAACTTCGACATGTTCCGCGGCGCCACCTTCATCGGCATCATCTCGCTGCTGGGCTGGGGCCTGGGCTACTTCGGCCAGCCGCACATCCTGGCGCGCTTCATGGCCGCCGAGTCGGTCAAGTCGATCGCCAACGCCCGCCGCATCTCCATGACCTGGATGATTCTGTGCCTGGCCGGCACCTGCGCCGTGGGCTTCTTCGGTATCGCCTACTTCTCGGCCAACCCTGGCCTGGCCGGCCCGGTCACCGAGAACCACGAGCGTGTGTTCATCGAGCTGGCGAAGATCCTGTTCAACCCATGGATCGCCGGTGTACTGCTGTCGGCCATCCTGGCGGCGGTGATGAGTACCCTGAGCTGCCAGCTGCTGGTGTGCTCCAGTGCCCTGACCGAAGACTTCTACAAGGCCTTCCTGCGCAAGAACGCTTCCCAGGTCGAGCTGGTCTGGGTCGGCCGCCTGATGGTCCTGGCCGTGGCCCTGATCGCCATCGCCCTGGCCGCCAACCCCGAGAACCGCGTGCTGGGCCTGGTGGCCTACGCCTGGGCCGGCTTCGGCGCCGCCTTCGGTCCGGTGGTGCTGATCTCTGTGCTGTGGAAGGGCATGACCCGCAACGGCGCCCTGGCCGGTATCCTGGTCGGTGCCGTGACCGTGATCGTGTGGAAGAACTATGTCGGCCTGGGTCTGTACGAAATCATCCCGGGCTTCCTGCTGGCGACCCTCGCCATCGTCGTGGTGAGCAAGCTGGGGCGTCCTTCGGCCAGCATGGTCTCGAGCTTCGAGAAGGCCGACGAGGCCTACCATATCGGCAAGTGATGTTTCGCTGACGCCTGCCTGAAGCGGCCCGCGCCTCGCCGAGACGCGGGCCGCTGTCGTTTCGGCGGGCGCGACCTGACGGCGTCGGCGCGACAAGGTAAACTTGCCGGCTTCGCAGGAGTTGCCATGAACTATCGTCACGCCTTCCACGCCGGCAACCATGCCGACGTCTTCAAGCACATCGTGCTGACCCGCCTCATCGCCCTGATGTCGCGCAAGGAGCAGCCGTTCGCCTACCTCGATACCCATGCCGGCCTGGGGCTGTACGACCTGCAGGGCGACCAGGCGACGCGCACCGGCGAATACCTCGAAGGTATCGCCCGGCTGTGGAACCGCGACGACCTGCCGGCCATCACCGCCGACTACCTGCGCATCGTCAAGCGCCTGAACGCCGACGGTGAGCTGCGCTACTACCCTGGCTCGCCAGAGCTGGCCCGGCGCTTGATGCGCCAGCAGGACCGCGCCCTGCTCAACGAGAAGCACCCCGAGGACGGGCCGCTGCTCAAGGAGAACATGAAGAAGGACCCACGGGTCGTCGTTCACCTGGGCGAGGGCTGGCACGTGCCGCGGGCCCTGCTGCCGGTGCAGGAGAAGCGCGCGATCATGCTGGTCGACCCACCATTCGAGCAGCCCGACGAGCTCAAGCGCTGCACCGTGGCGATGAAGGAGGCGATCGGGCGCATGCGCCAGACCGTCGCCGCGATCTGGTACCCGATCAAGGACCAGCGCTCGCTGACCCGCTTCTACCAGGACCTGACCAGCACCGGTGCGCCCAAGCTGCTGCGCGCAGAGCTGTACGTGCACCACCAGGACAGCCCGCAGGGGCTCAATGGCTCGGGCCTGGCCATCGCCAACCCGCCTTGGGGGCTGGAAGAGGAACTGCGCGAGTTGCTGCCTTGGCTGGCCAAGGAGCTGGCGCAGACGGCGGGTAGCTGGCGGATGGACTGGTTGATCGCGGAGTAGCCTGTAGACCTCTTTGGGGCGCGAAGCGGCCCCGGCATTGGTGCAGGCCCGCAATCGAAGGCGCAGCCCTCGCAGAGGCATCCGCACACAGCGCTTTGCGTTATAATCCCGCTCTTTAGTCGCCGTCCGCCCGCGAGCCGGCGGCGCATTTCTACCGAATGAAGAGGCTAGACCCTTGGCATTGACGATTCTTGGCCTGTCCGGCGCCCTTAGCCATGACCCTTCCGCGGCCCTGTACATCGACGGCAAGCTGGTTGCCGCCGCCGAAGAAGAGCGCTTCGTGCGTGACAAGCATGCGAAGAACCGCATGCCCTACGAGTCGGCGAAGTTCTGCCTGGAGCAGGCCGGCATCAAGCCGTCCGACGTCGACGTGGTGGCCATTCCGTTCGCCCCGATCAGCCTGTTCGGCAAGGCCCGTTGGCACTACGCCAAGCGCTACTGGTACGCCCCTGACCGCGCACTCGATGCGATCCTGATGGGCAATCGCCGCTACAAGCGCTACCGCAAGAAGATCGTCTGGTGTCTGGAGCAACTGGGCTTCGATCCGAAAAAGATCAAGATCGAGCCGGTCGAGCACCACCTGGCCCACGCTTCCAGCGCCTATCACTGCTCGGGCTTCCAGGAAAAGACCGCGATCCTCGGCATCGACGGCAAGGGCGAGTACGCCACCACCTTCTTCGGCTACGGTGAAAACGGCCGTATCCACAAGATCAAGGAATTCTACGACCCGGACTCGCTCGGTGGCCTGTACGGCGCGATCACCGAGTTCCTCGGCTTCGAGATGCTCGACGGCGAGTTCAAGGTCATGGGCATGGCCCCGTACGGCGATGCCAGCAAGTACGACTTCTCCCGCCTGGCCAGCTTCGAGAACGGCGAACTGGTGATCAACACCGAATACGCCAACGTCATCGGCCTGCGTCGCTATAAAGAGAAGGGCAAGGGCTTCTACTTCTCGCCCAAGCTCATCGAATGGCTTGGCCCCAAGCGCGAGGGCGACATCGCCGACGAGCCGTACATCCACTATGCGGCGAGCATGCAGGCGCTGTTCGAGAAGCTGGCCCTGCAGATGATCGACCATTACCTGGGCGATATCCTCAAGCAGACCGGCAAGCTGGCCTTCGCCGGCGGCTGTGCGCTGAACGTCAAGCTGAACCAGAAGATCATCGCCCGCCCGGACGTCAAGGAGCTGTTCGTCCAGCCTGCCTCCGGTGACGCCGGTACCGCGGTCGGTGCGGCGGCCTATGTGTCCCATGCCCGTGGCGTGCCGGTCGAGAAGATGGAGCACGTCTACCTCGGTCCTTCGTATTCCAACGAAGACGTGATCGCCGCCTGCGCCCGCCACCCAAGCGCGCCGAAGTGGCGCAAGATCGACGACATGCCCCAGCGCATCGCCAAGATCATGGTCGATGGCAACCCGGTGGCCTGGTTCCAGGGCCGCATGGAGTTCGGCCCGCGTGCCCTGGGCGGCCGCTCGATCATCGGTTGCCCGAGCGTGCCGGGCGTGGCCGACCGGATCAACGAGCAGATCAAGTTCCGCGAGCGCTGGAGACCATTCTGCCCGTCGATGCTCGACACCGTCGCACCGCAGATGATCAAGGTCGACCATCCGGCACCGTTCATGACGTTCACCTTCGAAGTCGCCGAGGAGTGGAAGACCCGTGTCCCGGAAGTGGTCCACGAGGACGGCACGTCGCGCGCCCAGGTGCTCAAGCGGGAGTACAACCCGCGCTACTACGACATGATGAAGGCCCTCGAAGACCTGACCGGCAACGGCGTGTCGCTGAACACCTCGCTCAACCGTCGTGGCGAACCCATGATCTGCTCGCCGACCGATGCCTTGAACATGTTCTTCGGCTCGGACCTGCAGTACCTGATCATGGAAGACATCCTGGTGGTCAAGGATGGCGCGGCGCCTTATGACCAACCGCTCTGAACAGCGCATCCTGCAGTTCTGCCATGGCTATGACGGGCCTTTCCTCGATTGCGCCCGTCAATACGCCAGTCTGTTCCAGGGCACGGGCTACCGGGTCACCACGGTCTTTCTCACTGGCAAGGCCGACCCACGGGTAGCCGCCGGCTGCGCGTCCGACGAGGTCTTGTTCCTGGCGTTCAGTTCCAAGGCTGTACGCGGGCTGAAGCTGGGTGCCATCCAGGCGCTGCGCAAGATCGCTGCCGAGCGCAACTTCAGCTTCTGCATCGCCCACCGCTTCAAGCCCATCTACGTGACGCTGCTGGCCACCGGCCTGCCGGTGATCGGCGTGCACCATGCCTTCGGCGACTACGCACGCGGCGGGCGGCGGCTGTTCGCCAACCTCTTTCGCAAACGCCTGAGCCTGCTCGGGGTCTCGGACGCGGTGCGCGACGACATGCGTCGCTGCCTGCCCACGTGGCCCGCCGAGCGTATCCAGACCTTGTACAACCGCATCGACGTCGAGGCCCTGCAGGCTGCCCTCGTGCCGCGTGACGAGGCGCGCCGTGCGTTGGGCCTCGACCCGCAGGCCTGGATCGTCGGCAACGTCGGTCGCCTGCACCCTGACAAGGACCAGGCCACCCTGCTGCGTGGCTTCGCCGAGGCGCTGCCGGGCCTGCCGGCCAGCGCCCGCCTGGTGCTGCTGGGCCAAGGCCGCCTGGAAGACAAACTCAAGGCCCAGGCCGCGGCACTGGGGATCGCCGGGCAGGTGGACTTCCTCGGCCAGGTGGCCGATGCCCGCCGTTATTTCCAGGCGTTCGATGTGTTCGCCCTGAGCTCCGACCACGAGCCGTTCGGCATGGTCCTGCTGGAGGCCATGGTTGCTGGAGTCCCGCTGCTGGCCACGGCCTGCGGTGGTGCCCGCGAGGTGGTCGAGGGCGTGGGCGTGCTGTTCCCCTTGGGCGATGCCGGGCAGTTGGCCCAGGGCCTGCAGCACCTGGCAGGGCTGGACGAGGCACAGCGCCAGGCGTGCGCCGAGCACATGCTGCAACGCCTGCGCGAGCGCTTCAGCGACCAGGCCGTGCGCGAGGCATTCTGGCAGCTTGCGCAGGTGCGCGCGTTGGTGGCGCAGGCGTGATGCTCAATCATATCCAGGCCTTTCGCGAACGCGGCTGGCAGGCCATCGACCCAGCAGACTATGCCGCCGCCTGGCAGCGTTTCGGCGGCAGCGTGGCGACGCACCCCCTGGTGGTCGAGCAACTGGCCGACCTGGCGCAAATCCCGGTGCGCTACCTGGGCTGGCGACAGGATGGCGAGCTCAAGGCCGCCATTCCTACCTGGGGACGCCACCTGGCGCTGTCCAAGGACGTGCTCAAGCGCATGGGCAAGAAGGGGCTGTTCGACCTGGGCAATGCGGAGATCATCCTGCCGGCCGCCGCCGACGCCGGTGCGCCGCTGCGGCACGCCGGGCGCTACCTGTCCGAGCTGAACCAGGGGCGTTTCACCGGCCTCAAGGCGCAGCCCGAGCAGTTGGCCATGGCCCGCCCCCACGAAGACCTGTCGAAGAAGTTCCGCTACAACCAGCGTCGCGAGCTGCGCCTGCTGGAAGAGGCGGGCGGCCAGGTGCGACCGATCGGCGACTTCAGCGCCGCGCAGCTCGCCGCCATGTACTGCGACCTGTTCCAGCGACGCTGGGGCTTTCCGGCCACTGGCGCTGCGCGCATGGCTGAGGTGCTGGAGCGTTTGCGCGAGCTGATGATCGGTTCGGTGCTGTTGCTCGAAGGCGCACCCATCGCCATCCAGCTGGTGTACCGGGTCGAGGCGCCGGAATGGATCAGCGTCGAGTACGTCAATGGCGGCGTCGACCCTGAAACCAAGGCCTTCAGCCCCGGCAGCGTACTGAGCTTCCTCAATACCCAGGCCGCCTGGGAGGATGCCCGCGCCCGCAACAAGCCGCTGCGGTTCTCGTTCGGTCGTGCCGACCGCGAGTACAAGGACCGCTGGTGCAACCCTGTGCCGGTGTTCCAGGCATGAGCCGCAAGCAGGCGCTGCTCAGGCGCCACCGGCGCAACAAGCGCTTCGGCCTGCTGGCGGGCCTGGTCCTGCTGGTCGTGCTCGGGGTCGCCACGTACTGGTGGCTGCCGCTGGTACTGCTGCCGCTGATCTGGGTGGCCCACGAGGCCTGGTTCGCCGATCACCTGTTCTATTCCCCGGCCGAGGACTACGAGTACCGCTTCGGCGAGCAGACCCGCGAGGCGTCCGCGACCCTGCGCGATGGCCTGCTCGAGGTAGATGCCGTGCTGGATGGGGACGAGACGCTGGTCCTCGAGGTCCGGGTGAAGAGCACCTGGCTGGGCCGCCTGCTCGATCCGCAGGTCGAACTGCTTGCAGAGGGGCAGGGTGACCGGCAGACGTTCGAACGCGGGGTCGAGGGTGTGCGCTTTCTCAACCTGACCGGCCTGGCGGCCCCCCTGATGGCGGGCACCCTGCGGCTGCGGGGACGGCACTGCCGGCTGGTGGGGGCGCCACGGTTGTGGATTGCACCGGGTGTCGAGCTGCGCCAACGCCGAGTCATGGTCATCGCCCCCCATGCCGACGATGCCGAGCTGGCCGCCTACGGGTTGTACAGCCAGGCCGACGAAGCCTGGGTGGTGACCTTGACCGCCGGTGAAATCGAAGCCGAGCATTACCAGCGGATGGGCATGGCCAAGGCCGAGGCTGCACGGCTGAAAGGGCGCCTGCGGGCCTGGGACAGCATCGCCGTGCCACGCTGGGCGGGCGTGCCCGAGTCGCGCTGCGTGCAACTGGGTTACTTCTGCCTGCAACTGCCGGCCATGCAGGCGGCGCCCGACCAGCCCGTGGACTCGCGTGAGGCTGACATGGCCGATATTCGCCCATTCCGCCGTTTCAATCCGTTTGCGCTGCCAGCCGATGCCGACGGTGCGCCGACCTGGAACAACCTGTTGGCCGACCTACGCGTCCTGCTGGAGCGGGCCAGGCCGCAGGTACTGGTCATGCCCCATCCGCAGCTCGACCCGCACCCCGACCACCTGTGTGCCCGGGCGGCGGTGCTCGAGGCCTTGCAGGGCTTGGCCTGGCAACCGGAAACCGTACTCTGCTACGCCAACCACCTGCATGACAACGACCGCTGGCCCATGGGCGACAGCGGCGATGGCGTGGCGTTGCCGCCGCAACTGCATGCCGACCAGGCCTGGGCCCCCTGCAGCCTGGTCCTGGACGTGCCGACCCAGCGCGACAAGGCCATGGCCTTGGGCATGATGCACGACCTGCAGCCGCCCGCACCGTTCAAGCGTCGCGTGCGCCGGGCCTTGCAGCGCTGGTTGGCAGGGCGCCGCCCATCGCCGTACGGGGAGAACGAGTTCTTCCGCAAGGCGGTGCGCCGGCACGAATTGTTCTGGCGCCGAGACTCCTGAGTGCCACCTATGATTGAGCGTCTGACGCAAAGAGCCCAAGGAAAGCCATGAAAGTCCTATTTCTGGTGCAGAAAGAACAGCGGGCAATCCTCGACCGGCTGTACGATGGCGTCGCGGCGAACTGCGATTGCGACCTGCGCTGGCTGAGCAGCGAGGACCAGCGCAACCTGCGCCGTTATTTCCGGCGCGAGGTGGATGTCTCGCGCTACGACCGCATCGTCTTCTTCCTGCGCTTCAAGCAGGAGATGCGCCAGGCCGGCTTCATCCGCACGGTGCCGAACCTGGTGATCCTCGAGCATGACGCCTACCAGAACTACATCCCTTGCAAATACACCGGCAAGTTCAGCGCGCATTACCGCAAGCTGCCCTGGGCGCGGGTGATCAGTTCCGGCTACCGTGTCAGCGAGCGCCTGCGCGAGGAGGGCTTCGACGCGGTGTTCGTGCCCAAGGGCTACGATGAGCAACTGCTCAGCGACCAGGGGCGTGAACGCGATATCGAACTGGCGTTCGTCGGCAGTACCAAGAGCGTGGCCTACAGTGGGCGCAAGGCGTTGCTGGACGAACTGGGGCGGGTGGAGAACCTGGTGGTGACCCGCACCAACTCGGGTGAGGACTACTGCAACACCCTCAACCGCATCCGCTTCTTCGTCAGTGCCGATGTCGGCATGGGCGAATACATGATCAAGAACTTCGAAGCGATGGCGTGCGGCTGTGTCTTGCTGGCGTTCGACCAGGGCGAGGAGGAGAATCGCGCCCTGGGCTTGCAGGACATGCACAACGTGGTGCTGTACGACAGCATCCCTGTATTGCAGGAGAAGCTCCGGCTTTTACGGGCAGACCCTGCGTTGACCGAGCGAATCGCCGCGAATGGACGCGAGCTGGCGGTTTCGCGTTTCAGCTTTGCCCAGGTTGGGCGTAGCATCGTCGAACACATGACCCCTCCATTGAGGCCACACCCGCCGCTGACGGGATGGCAGCGCCTGCGCCTGAGGCTTGGGCTGTGAGTGACGAATCGCAGGTCCCGGGGGTTGGGCATCAACAATTCAAGACCGTAAGGTGGAGGGAGCCCCGTGCGCTTCTCGGAAAACAGTGACATTACCCTGGTGGTGACCAGTTGCGGGCGCTTCGACCTGCTCAAGGAAACCCTGGAGAGTTTCGACCGCTACAACACGGCGCCCATACGCGAAGTCTTCATTACCGAGGACTCCGGCGACGATGCCGTGCACGACGCGGTGCCCGCGCACTGGAAGGATCACTGCACGGTGTTCGTCAACCGGCCGAAGCTGGGCCAACTGGCCTCGATCGACCTGGCCTATGGCCGGGTCAAGACGCCCTACATCTTTCACTGCGAGGATGACTGGCGGTTCTACCGGCAGGGCTTCGTCGAGGACTCACGGGCCATCCTGGAAGCGAGCCCGGACGTGCTGCAGGTCTGGTTGCGCAGCCATGCCCATGACCTGGCGATCCACAGCCCCTACATCCACCTCGGCGATCGCCAGGTGATCGCCGGCGTACCCTGCTACCCGCTGCTCTCGGACAAGGCCGAGTGGCAAGCCTTCTCGCTCAATCCAGGCCTGCGCAGGCTGAGCGATTACCAGCGTTGTGCGCCTTTCGCTGATTATGCCGGTGAAAAAGCGCTGTCGCGGCGCTACGCTGAATTGAACCTGACCGCCATCACCCTGGAGGGTGACGCGGTGCTGCACACGGGCTTTGGTAGCCACGTGACCGTCCCCGAGGAGGTCCAGCGCAAGGCCAAGCGACGACAGCGCGACCGGGTCAGGCTGGCAGCGGTATTGGTGGCAGGGGTCTTGATTGGTACGGGAATCGGTTTTCTTGTTCACTGAATCTGCTGGCCTGGCAGATAGCCTGCCAGGTGCAAGGGAGCTATTCCGATGAACATCGTCAACGTGATGTGGTCGGGCGGAGCTCCGTATATCTCCGTGCATGAGGTCCACCGGCAAATGCTCAAGCACGCCGGTGACGATGCCCGCATCAGCAACTGGTTGCTGCTTGGCGATGGCCTGTGCTGCGGCCTCGGCACCACGCGTGAGTGGCACATGCCACAGCGCGCGCTCAAGGGACGGTACTTCTGGCGGCTGTTGCGGCCGTGGCTGCGCCTGCGTCTGCGCAAGGCATTGGAGCAGGCCGAGGCCGACGTGCTGTTGCTCGATGGCCTGGGCGTCGCCCGTCTGGTACTGCCGTTGTTGCGCCATCTGCCGAATGTACGGGCGACGGTGCTGTTCCATGGCTCGACCCGCCTGCGCCGCCGGGATATCCGTTTGCTGTGTGACGTGGGTGTCGAGCGCCTGAGCGTCGCCGCGGTGTCCCGCACGCTCGCCCGGGAGCTGGAACAGACCCTTGGGTGTCCAGTGCAGACCCTGCGTATCGCGCTCGACCCCCGGGCGTTCGCCGACGGGTTGCTCGATCAGGCGTCGGCCCGGCGCTCCCTGGCCTTGCCCGCAAACCCTGGTCGCCTGTTCGGTGCGGTGGGGCGGTTGGTCGAGAGCAAGGGTTTCGAGATGCTGATCGAAGCATTCGCCAAGGCGCGGGCGCAGCAACCGGACATCCAGTTGGCGATTCTCGGCGAGGGTGAACTGAAAGCGCACCTGGTGGCACGCAGCGAGGCGCTGGGGCTGGGGGGGAGCGTGTGGTTCTGCGGCTACCGCCCGGACATGTCGCAGTTGTACCGGGCCTTCGACTGGCTGCTCGTGCCCTCACGGTCAGAGGGCCTGGGGCTCGTGCTACAGGAAGCCGTGCTGGCCGACGTGCCGGTGTTGTGCAGCGACCTGCCGGTATTTCGCGAGCAATTGGGCGAGGCGGGCTATTACCTGCCGATCGGCGACGAAGCCGCCTGGACTGCGGCGATCGAGCGCTGCGTCACGCTCGACGCCAGCGACACGGCCGGCCAGCAACGCCAGGCCCTGGCGCCGGAGCTGGCCTGGCAGGCATTTCGCCAGGGTTCGGCCAACTTGCTGCGCCGCTGAGGTTCAGCGCCCGAGCAGGGCCGCCTGGAAGTCGGCGAGGGGGAAGCGGTCGGCGAGTTTCTCCCGCTCGATATAGCTGGCCAGGTGCTGCACGTTACGCCGTACCATGCGCGCCGACAGCGGTGGGCGCAGGAAACGCATGTCCGCCACGTCGATCAGGCCCAAGCGCTGCTCGGGGGTGACGACCACGTTGCCCAGGTGCAGCGAGCGAAAGTAGATCCCTGAACGGTGCAAGCGGCGGACCAGTTCGATCAACTGGGGCAGGTACTCGTCCCAGCTGAAACCCTCTTGGCGCGACAACTGCAGCAGCGTCTCGCCCGGCAGCGGGCGGTAGAGCACGGCCGTGCGCCCAGGCATTGGCAGCTTGTACTGGCTGATCACCTCGAGCGTTGGAATGCCCAGCTGGGCCAGGCGCCTGGCGTTGTCGACGAAGCGCTGCGAGTACGGGCGTAGCAGCGCAGATGAAATCAGGCGCTTGCGACGAAAAACCTTCAGGATATTTCCATCGCCGAGCAGGTAGACTTTAGCGCCATAGCTATCTGCCTCTAGAACCTTGGCGCCGAGTGTCAGCTGATCGAAGTCGACTTGGGAGAGCCGGGAGCATTGCATGGATAGGGCCTTGTCGTCTTGCAAGCGAAAATGACCGGCCATAATGCCGAATTTGAAGCTGTAGCACCATGATGGTGTCTTGTTGATCTACCGGGGGGAATGGATGTCGTATCAGAATCGCTGGGCCCAGGCCTGGTTTGGGCTCGGCTTTGTCTGGTTTTTGGGAGGGATTGCCCTGGCGCCCAGCAACAAGCTCTACCAGCAGGGGCTCATCCTCTTTCTCTGGTTGCCGACGCTGCTGTTGGCCTGGCCTGCGCGCCGCGTGCTGGTGGAGGCCTGGCGCCGTCAGCCCGCCCTGTGGATCGGGGTCGCGTTGCTGGTTGGCTGGAGCGCCGTGAGCCTGGCCTGGTCGGCCTCCGAGCAGCCCGGGCGGGACGCCAAGAGGCTGCTGTACATCCTGCTGTTTCTCCTCGCCTTTCCTCTCCTGGCCCAGGCTGGCCTGGCGCGCTGCCAGGCCCTGCTACGCATGGGGGGCGCCCTGCTGGCGGTGGCCGCGCTGGCGTCGATCGTTCATTACTATGGCCTGCAGCCAAATCGACTGACCGCTCGCCTGGAGGGGATCGGCGAGATCTCCCACCCTATCCTGGGCGCCTATGTCATTGCCGCCGCGATCTTCTGGACGCTTTACGACGTACCCCGACAGCGTGGCCTGCAAGTCGCCTGGGCCGTGGCGCTGGCCTGCCTGGGCGCGTTCGTGGTGTTCAGCCAGAGTCGCGGGGCGGCCCTGGCGCTGGTCATGACCGTGGTCCTGGCGCCGCTGTGGTTCCGTGACCGCAAGAGTGGCCTGTATGCCGTTCTGGCTCTGGTCGCCACCGTCGTTGCTTTCGGCGTGATGCACGAGCTGATCCTGCGCCGTGGGGCGTCCTTCCGTCCAGAGCTGTTCCAGTCGGCGTTGCAGATGATCGCCGAGCACCCCTGGACCGGCTTGGGGCTGGGCGAGGTCTATCGGGTCGAGGCGTTCGGCAAGTCCTTCGACCATACCCACAACATGTTCACCCACGTTGCCGTGGAGCTTGGCCTGCCAGGCCTGCTGCTATGGACAGCGGTATGGCTGTTCACCCTAGGCGAGATCGTGCGGGTCCGCCATACGGCGTTCGGCAAGGCCCTGCTGGCGTTCTGGGTGTTCGCCACCCTGGCCATGCAGTTCGACGCCGCGAGCCTGACCGACACGCCGCGTGCCGAGTGGTTCATCAGCTGGCTGCCGGTGGGGCTGGCGATGTTGTTGCCCTGGGTGCGTGCCGAGGATCGAGCCTGTGGTAAAATTTCCGGTTCAACCTGAACAGCGAGTTCGATGATGGCCGAAACACCGCGAACCGCGGAGCATGCCTCCAGCCTGAAGATCTACTTCCGGCTGCTGGGCTACGTGAAACCCTACATTGGCATCTTCCTGCTGAGCATCGTAGGTTTCGTGATCTTCGCCTCGACCCAGCCGATGCTGGCCGGGATCCTCAAGTACTTCGTCGATGGGCTGAGCAATCCGCAAGCGGTGCTGTTCCCCGACGTGCCCTACCTGCGCGACCTGCAGCTGCTGCAGGCGGTGCCGCTGCTGATCATCCTGATCGCCGCCTGGCAGGGGCTGGGCTCGTTCCTGGGCAACTATTTCCTGGCCAAGGTATCCCTGTGCCTGGTGCACGACCTGCGGGTGGAGCTGTTCAACAAGCTGCTGGTACTGCCCAACCGCTATTTCGACAACCACAATTCCGGGCACCTGATCTCGCGGATCACCTTCAACGTGACCATGGTCACCGGCGCTGCCACCGATGCGATCAAGGTGGTGATCCGCGAGGGCCTGACCGTGGTCTTCCTGTTCGCCTACCTGTTGTGGATGAACTGGAAGCTGACCCTGGTGATGGTCGCCATCCTGCCGATCATCGCCCTGATGGTGAGCACCGCCAGCAAGAAGTTCCGCAAGCAGAGCAAGAAGATCCAGGTGGCCATGGGCGACGTGACCCACGTTGCCTCCGAGACCATCCAGGGTTACCGCGTGGTGCGCAGCTTCGGTGGCGAGGCCTACGAGGAGCGGCGCTTCCAGCAGGCCAGCCAGGGCAATACCGACAAGCAGCTGCGCATGACCAAGACCGGCGCGCTGTACACGCCGTTGCTGCAACTGGTGATCTACAGCGCCATGGCGGCGCTGATGTTCCTGGTGCTGTTCCTGCGGGGCGATGCCTCTGCGGGCGACCTGGTCGCCTACATCACGGCGGCGGGCCTGTTGCCCAAGCCGATTCGCCAGTTGTCAGAAGTCAGCTCGACCATCCAGAAAGGCCTGGCCGGTGCCGAGAGCATCTTCGAGCAACTGGACGAGCAGCCGGAGGTGGATGCCGGCACCGTGGAGATGGAGCGGGTCGAAGGTCGCCTGGAGGTGCGCAACCTCAGCTTCACCTACCCGGGCACCGAGCGCGAGGTGCTGAGCGACATCAGCTTTACCGCCGAGCCTGGGCAGATGATCGCCCTGGTCGGTCGCTCCGGCAGCGGCAAGTCGACCCTGGCCGGGCTGATTCCACGCTTCTATCACCATGACAAGGGGCAGATCCTGCTCGATGGCGTGGAGATCGAGAACTACCGCCTGCGCAACCTGCGCCGCCACGTGGCCCAGGTGACCCAGCACGTGACCCTGTTCAACGACACGGTCGCCAACAACATCGCCTATGGCGACCTGGCCGGTGCGCCGCGCGAGGCCATCGAGGCCGCGGCTGCCGATGCCTACGCCAAGGAGTTCGTCGACCAGTTGCCCCAGGGCTTCGACACCCAGGTCGGCGAGAACGGCGTACTGCTGTCCGGCGGCCAGCGCCAGCGCCTGGCGATCGCCCGTGCCCTGTTGAAGAATGCGCCGTTGTTGATCCTCGACGAGGCCACCTCGGCCCTGGATACCGAGTCCGAGCGCCACATCCAGGCCGCGCTCGACCATGTGATGGAAGGCCGCACCACCCTGGTGATCGCCCATCGCCTGTCGACCATCGAGAAGGCCGACCAGATCCTGGTCATGGATCAGGGCCGGCTGGTGGAGCGCGGCACCCACGCCGAGTTGCTCCAGGCAAATGGCCATTATGCCCGCCTGCATGCCATGGGCCTGGATCAGCCGGAAAAGGCCGATATCACCTGAAGCCTACTGAATCGGGGCCTGGCCGGCCTCGATTGTCACTGGAATTATCGCGAGCGCAGGTGGCCATAAAGCCGTCGCTTGCCCTGTGCTAATATCCTGCCCCTGTTCATTTTTCCATTTGGGTTGCCCATGAAGTTGTCCATGCCGCGTTTCGATCAAGCCCCGGTACTGGTGGTCGGCGATGTCATGCTCGACCGCTACTGGCATGGCGGTACCTCGCGGATTTCTCCCGAAGCGCCGGTGCCGGTGGTCAAGGTCGAGCAGATCGAGGATCGCCCCGGCGGCGCGGCCAACGTCGCACTGAACATCGCCGCGCTCGGTGCGCCGGCCGCGCTGGTCGGCGTGACCGGCCAGGACGAGGCCGCCGACAGCCTGTCCAACAGCTTGCAGGCCGCGGGCGTGCGTTCGATCTTCCAGCGCATCGCCCACCAGCCGACCATCGTCAAGCTGCGGGTCATGAGCCGCCACCAGCAATTGCTGCGCATCGATTTCGAAGAACCCTTCGCCACCGACCCACTGTCGCTGGGGGAGGAAGTCGACGACCTGCTCGAGGGCGTCAAGGTGCTGGTGCTGTCGGACTACGGCAAGGGCGCGCTGAAGAACCACCAGAGCCTGATCCAGGCGGCGCGGGCCAAGGGCATCCCGGTGCTGGCCGACCCCAAGGGCAAGGACTTCTCCATCTACCGGGGCGCCAGCCTGATCACGCCGAACCTGAGCGAGTTCGAGACCATCGTCGGGCGCTGCGTCGACGAGGCCGACCTGGTCGCCAAGGGGCTGCAACTGCTGCACGACCTGGAGCTCGGCGCCTTGCTGGTGACCCGTGGCGAGCATGGCATGACCCTGCTGCGCACCGGCCATCCGGCGCTGCACTTGCCGGCACGTGCCCGCGAGGTGTTCGATGTCACCGGTGCCGGCGATACCGTGATCTCCACCCTGGCGGCGGCCATCGCCGCCGGCGAGGACCTGCCCCACGCGGTCGCCCTGGCCAACCTGGCTGCCGGCATCGTGGTCGGCAAGCTCGGTACTGCAGCTATCAGCGCCCCCGAACTGCGTCGGGCGATCCAGCGCGAGGAGGGCTCCGAGCGCGGCGTGTTGACTCTCGACCAGCTGTTGCTGGCCATCGACGATGCGCGGGCGCACAACGAGACGATCGTCTTCACCAACGGCTGCTTCGACATTCTCCATGCCGGCCACGTGACCTACCTGGAGCAGGCACGTGCCCAGGGCGACCGCCTGATCGTGGCGGTCAACGACGACGCTTCGGTCAGCCGCCTGAAGGGGCCGGGCCGGCCGATCAACAGCGTCGATCGGCGCATGGCCGTGCTCGCCGGCCTGGGTGCGGTGGACTGGGTCATCAGCTTCCCCGAGGGGACGCCCGAGAACCTGCTGCGCCAGGTCAAGCCGGATGTGCTGGTCAAGGGCGGCGACTATGGCATCGACCAAGTGGTCGGCGCCGATATCGTCAAGGCCTATGGCGGGACGGTGAAGGTGCTGGGGCTGGTGGAAAACAGCTCGACCACGGCGATCGTCGAGAAGATCCGCAAGCACTGAGAGTGCCGGGGCCGCAATGCGGCCCATCGCCGGCAAGCCGGCTCCCACAAGGGCCTGCGTAAACCGCAGATAGCGCAGCGCATGATCTCCCACAGATAGAGCGCAGGGCTTGAATCCAGCGGGAAACCTGTGGGAGCCGGCTTGCCGGCGATGGGCTGCGCAGCAGCCCCATGATCACTTGTGCAAGGTGGTCCGTGCCCGGGCCAGCAACTCCCGCGCTTTCTCACCGAAGCGCTCCAGGTGCGATGCCGGCTCCCGCTTCGGCTCCACCAACCCCTGCCGTTTCACCCAGTCCTTCCAGCGCACCCGCTCATCCTGCACCACCCAACCCTCCTGTCGGGCGAAGCTCTCGGCCAGGTATAGGCCGCGGGTGCTGGCGGGCACCAGTTCGTCCTTCTTCAAGGTATAGAGCTCGGCCAGCGGCCGACCGTCCTTCAGCGGCATCAGGTACAGGTCCGGGCGCTTGCGGTTGAGCCGGGCCACCAGGTGCTCACCCTCCAGCCGCTCGTCGACATGGAACAGGCTCAGCGACTTGGCTTCCCTGGGCACCTGCAGGCGCAGGTCGTAGATCAGTTGCAGCGATGCCGTGGGCAGGTGCACGTAGGCCCGTGGCCGCTCCAGCAGCATCAGGTTGGCGCAATGCACCGGCCGTGCGGCACCGGACTCGGGTGTAAGGACGAAGGGCAGGGCCTCGCGGTAGTGCAGGGCGGTGGCGTAGGGCGCCGGCAGCCAGGTGTCGTTGAAACGCCCGCCGAGCCAGCCTTCGGGGGTTTCCAGCAGGCATTCCTCCGCCACTTCCTGGATGGCGGTGTGCAGCGGCAGGTTGAGTTCCTGGGCGGGCACGTAGCCTGAGATCAGCTTCAAGACCACATCGCCACGGTCCTGCCGGCGCTGGCGTACCAGCACCCAGTAGTCGCGGTGCTGCCAGTGCAGGGTCAGGCGCACCGAGACGCCGAGGTTGGCCAGTTCCACCACGAAACGCTCGGTGTCGGCCAACTGGATGGCCTTGCGCCGTTGCTGGACCTGGGCGAAGTTCAACGGCATGCCGATGCTCTGGTAGGTCAGGCCGTCGGGGGTGGCTTCTACATGCAGCGGCAAGGTCTTGAAGTTGCTCGGGTTCTTGCGGATCAGCATGCGCGGCACGAGGCTCCTCCTTGCGTTGGGCGCCCTGGTGGTTGGCTCAAGACTGGCCCAGGATGCGGGCGACGGTGGCCACGTTATGGGCCAGGTGCAACGGATTGATGGTGCCGACGATAGCACTGCTCACGCCAGGGTGGGAGAACAGCAGCTCGAAGCTGGCCTGCACCGGATCGACCCCAGGCGCCAGGCAAACGTGCCCGCTGGCCAGGGCCTTTTTCACCAGGATGGCCTTGCCGTGCTCGGCAGCGTAGTCCAGTACCGGGCGTTCTGCCTGCTCGTTGAGGTTGTAGGTGACCATGGCGCAGTCGCCTTGTTCCAGGGCCTTGAGGCCGCCGGCCACGGTCTTGCCGGAGAGGCCGTAGCCGAGGATCTTGCCCTCCTGCTTGAGGGCGGCAAGGGTCTGGTAGACCTCCTGCTGCTCGAGTATCGCCAGGTCGTTGCCATCGGAGTGCACCAGCACCAGGTCGATGCGATCGGTTTCCAGGCGGCGCAGGCTGCGTTCCACCGAAAGTCGGGTGTGGGCGGCGCTGAAATCGAAATGCGACTGGCCATTCTCGAACTCTTCGCCCACCTTGCTGACGATCACCCACTCATCGCGCTGGCCACGCAGCAGCGGGCCCAGGCGTTCTTCGCTGCGGCCATAGGCCGGCGCGGTGTCGATCAGGTTGATGCCCAGCTCACGGGCCTGGGCCAGCAGCAGGCGGGCTTCGTCGTCGCCGGGGATGGTGAAGCCGGTGGGGTACTTGACGCCCTGGTCGCGGCCAAGCTTGACCGTGCCCAGGCCCAGGGGCGACACGGTCAGGCCGGTGCTGCCCAACGGGCGGTGGAAGTCGTGCAGGGTCGGCAGGCTCATGGCAGCAGTTGCTCCCAGGCAGGCACGCCCAGCGCGGGGCGGGGCAGGTCGGCAAGGTTCGGTTGCGCGCTTGGGCGGATGCCATCACGCTCCAGGCTCGCCAGCACACGGTCGCAGAAGTCGGGCGCCAGGGCCAGCTTGGTTGGCCAGCCCACCAGCAGGCGTTGTTGCTCGGCCAGGAAGGCATTGTCCGGGCGCACCAGGCCGGACTGCGCCGGCTCGGCGCGGTCGACCCGCAGGGTGGCCCAGCGCACCTGGCGCTGGTCGACCCAGGGCAGCAGGTTGGCGATTTCCTTTTGCGCCGCGGCGATCTGCGCCGCCGGCTCGCGGGCCACGCCGTCGGCTTCGGCCAGGTCGCCACCGAGGTACCAGACCCACTGGCCGTCTGCGGCCGGGTGGGTGGTGATGGTGACCCGCGGCTTCGGCCCGCCGCCCAGGCAGTGGGCATAGAGCGGCTTGAGGTTCGGCCCCTTGGCCATGACCATGTGCAGGGGACGGCGCTGCATGGCCGGCTGCTCCAGGCCCAGGGCCTGGAGCAGTGCCTCGGTGCCGGCACCGGCGCTGAGCACGATGCGCTGGGCGCGGATCTCGCGATCGTCCACGCGCAGGCCGAGCAGTTCGCCGCCCTCGCGCAGCGGCTCGATGCGCTCGCCGGCCAGCAGGCTGTCACCGGCCAGCTCGGCCAGGTTAGCGAGCAGGCTGGGTACATCGATGACCAGCTCGGCCAGGCGGTAGACCTTGCCCTTGAAGGCGCGGTCTTGCAGGGCGGGGGGCAGTTGCTCGCCCTTGACCTGGTCGACCCGGCCGCGCACGGCCTTGCTGGCGAAGAAACTGGTGAGGTTGCCTGCCAGGGTGCCAGGGGACCAGAGGTAGTGGGCATCGGACAACAGGCGGGTGTTGCCCAGGTCAAGCTCGCCGCTGCCGGCCAGGGCCTCGCGCCAGCGCCGCGGCATGTCGGCGATGGCCTCCGAGGCACCGGTCAGGGCGCCGTGCAGCGCGTACTTGGTGCCACCATGGATGATGCCCTGGGACTTGATGGTCTGTTCGCCGCCAAGGCTGGCGCGCTCCACCAGCACCGTCGAATAGCCCAGGCGCCGCAGGCGGGCGTTGAGCCAGAGGCCAGCGACCCCAGCGCCGACGATCAGCACGTCAGTGGAAATGGCGGTTGGCATGCGGGCACCTCGAGGATTGGGACAGCTGGCAAGTATACAGGCTGTGAAGGCAGGCTTCCCAATGCCGGGCTCAGGGCTTGCAGTTGCCATTTGGGGCTGCAAAGCAGCCCCGGATACGGATCAGTGCCCTGCGGTCCGGGAGAATACCTGGATCACCACCACGCCGCCGACGATCATGGCCATGCCGAGCATGGCCGGGAAGTCCAGCTTCTGCCCATAGATCACCAGTGCCACCGCGCTGATCAGCACGATGCCCAGGCCCGACCAGATCGCATAGGCGATGCCTACCGGAATGCTGCGCACTACCAGGGTCAGCATCCAGAACGCCACGGCATAGCCGCAGACCATCAGCAGCAGCGGCAGCGGCGTGCTCAAGCCCTTGACCGCCTTCATGGAAGCGGTGGCGATGACTTCGGCGCAAATGGCGATGGCCAGGTAGGTGTAGGCGTTCATGGTGCAGGTCCTCCGTTGCTGGGCTGGCATTCTAGACGCTCCATGGATGCGGTAAAGTCATTACCTATCTGTTATGGAGATAGCTTGCATGGCCGAGCATTGGAACCTGGAGCAACTGCGCCTGTTCGTGCGGGTTGCCGAGCTGCGTTCGTTTTCCGCTGTCGCCCGCGAGCAGCGCAAGGCCCAGTCGGCGATCAGCAATGCCATCGCCCTGCTGGAAACCGACCTGGGCGTGGTCCTGTTCGAGCGCAGCAGCGGCCGCCAGCCGCGCCTGACCGAGCGGGGCGCCGCATTGCTGGAGGACGCCCGGGAACTGTTGCGCCAGTGCGAGCGCCTGGACGGTCGCGCGCTGGCCCTGATGCGTGGCCAGGAGGCCCAGTTACGGGTCGCCCAGGACGAGGCCATGCCGTATCAGCCGGTCATCGACAGCCTGGACGAGCTGGCCAGCCACTACCCGTTTCTCGAAGTGCAACTGGCCAGCGGGGCCCAGGGCGACGTGGCGCGCAAGCTGGTGGAGCGCCGCGCCGACCTGGGGCTGTTCTTCCATCACGAGCAGATCCCGGCCTCGCTGGAGCGGCGTGCCCTGGGCAGCGTCGAGATGATCACGGTCTGTGCCGTGGACCATCCCCTGGCCCGCCAGGGCCGGGTCTCGCGCCAGCAACTGGCGCGTCACCGGCAGTTGCTGATCACCCCGCAGCAAAGCGGCTACCCAGGCGGAGAGGCGATCAGCCCGCAGGTGTGGCGCGCGGACAGCTTCTACGCCATGGCCGAGTTGCTCATGCGCGGCCTGGGTTGGGCCTGGTTGCCGCGGCATGTGGTGCAATACCCAACCTACCAGGCGCAGATGGTCGAGCTGGACAGCGAATGGCGGCCACCGGCGCTGGTGGCCGAACTGGCCTGGCGCCGCGACCAGCCACTGGGGCCGGCGGCACAGTGGCTGGCCGAGCGCTTTGCCGTGCACCTACGGGCAATCGGCTAGGGGACCATGCGCTGTCGCACACAGAACATACGGTTGACGGAGGCTCTTGTGGGAACGGGCTTGTCGGGGCGCCGAACCGCTGCGAATAGGCCTGCCTTGACACCCTGGATTCCCTGTCCATCACCTGAACGAATGACCTGGACACAGGCCTTTTCATCCCGTTCCTAGTAAACTGCGCCGCCATGAACAGAACTCTTTATACCTTGCTGTTTCACCTGGGCCTGCCGCTGGTCGCGCTGCGCCTGTTCCTGCGTGCACGCAAGGCGCCGGCCTACGGCCAGCGGATCGCCGAGCGTTTCGCCTGCAAGCTACCGCCCATGCGCCAAGGCGGCATCTGGGTGCATGCGGTGTCGGTGGGCGAGAGCATCGCCGCAGCGCCCATGGTCCGTGCCTTGCTCAAGGCCTATCCGGACCTGCCGATCACCCTCACCTGCATGACCCCGACCGGTTCGCAGCGGATCCGCGCGATGTTCGAAGGCGAACCGCGCATCCAGCACTGCTATTTGCCCTACGACCTGCCATGGGCGGCCGGGCGCTTCCTCGATCATGTCCGGCCACGGTTGGGCATCATCATGGAGACCGAGCTGTGGCCCAACCATATTCACCAGTGCGCCAGGCGTGGCATCCCGGTGGCCCTGGCCAACGCGCGGTTGTCGGAGCGTTCCGCCCGAGGCTACGGGCGTTTCGCCGGCCTGACCCGGCCGATGCTCGCCGAGATGAACCTGATCGCCGTGCAGACCGAGGTCGAGGCCGAACGCTTCCGCAGCCTGGGCGCTCGCCCCGCGTGCGTGCAGGTGACCGGCTCGATCAAGTTCGACCTGAAGATCGATGAGCAACTGCTGCCGCGCGCGCGCCAGTTGCGTGAGCAATGGGGCGCCGAGCAGCGCCCGGTCTGGATCGCCGCCAGCACCCACGAGGGCGAGGATGCCTTGGTGCTCCAGGCCCATCGGCAATTGTTGCAGGCCCATGGCGATGCGCTGCTGATCCTGGTGCCGCGCCATCCCGAGCGGTTCGAGGCGGTGCATGCGCTGTGCCGCGAGCAGTTCGCCACGGTGCGCCGCTCCAGCGGTGCACCCGTCGACGGGCAGACCCGCGTGTTGCTCGGCGACACCATGGGCGAGCTGCTGTTCCTCTATGCCCTGGCCGACATCGCCTTCGTCGGCGGCAGCCTGGTACCCACTGGCGGGCACAACCCGCTGGAGCCGGCCGCGCTGTCACTGCCGGTGATCACCGGGCCGCACGTGTTCAACTTCCTCGAGATCAGCGCGATGCTGCGCGAGGCAGGAGCGTTGCAGGAAGTGGACGATGCCGAGGGCCTGGCCACGGCCGTGCGCCGCCTGGTCGAGTTGCCCCAGGATGCCCGGCGCATGGGTGAGGCGGGCAACCAGGTGATGCGTGCCAACCAAGGGGCATTGCAGCGCTTGCTGGATGGGTTGGCTCGCCTTTTGGGGTGACGGAGCCGCTTCTACAGGCCAAGGGTTGTGTTCACGGTCGGCGTTCGAAGTTCTTCGCCGCCGCCTCTGCCAGGTCCGGTGGTAGGAAGTCCCGGTCCGGGTTGTAGTCGGCCTTCAGGTAGCGCCCCAGGTCCTGCAGGTCTTGCGGGCTGAGGGTGCCGGCGGCCTGCTTGAGGCGCAGGTTGTCGAGGATGTAGTCGTAGCGGCTGTTGTTGTAGTCGCGTACCGAGGTGTAAAGCTGGCGCTGGGCATCGAGCACGTCGACGATGTTGCGGGTGCCGACCTGGTAACCGATCTCGGTGGCTTCCAGGGCGCTCTGGTTGGAAATGATCGACTGCTTGCGCGCCTGCACCTGTTCCACATCGGTGTTCACCGCCCGATGCAGGTTACGGGTATTTTCCACCACCTGGCGGCGCAGGCTCTCACGCTGTTGCTCGGTCTGGTTCAGGCGCTGGTAGGCCTCGCGTACCTGGGAACTGGTCAGGCCACCGCTGTAGATCGGGATGTTCAGCTGCAGGCCGATGCTGGTCTGCTCCACGTCGCCGCTGTAGCGCACGCCCGGTTGGGGGGCGGGGTTGGTGAAACCCAGGTTGTCGTTGTCGCCCCGCTGGTAGCGTGCCACCGCGTCCAGGGTCGGGGCGTGACCGGCCTTGCGCTGGCGCAGGGTTTGCTCGGCGGCGCTGACGGCATGGTTGGTCGCCAGCAGGTTGAGGTTCTGGCGTGCGGCGGTCTCGACCCAGGCCTTGGCGTCATTGGGTGTCGGCACTTGCACCGGCAGGCTGTGGACCACGCCCTGGATCGACGAATACTGGCGGTTGGTCAGGGTGATCAGGGCCTCGAAGGCGTCCTGCACCTGGCGCTCGGCGATGATCCGGTTGGCCCGGGCGGTGTCGTAGCTGGCCTGGGACTGCAGCACGTCGGTCTTGTCGGAAAGCCCGACGTCGAAGCGCTCGTTGGACTGGTCCAGCTGGCGCTTGAAGGCCGCCTCCTCGGCCTTGGTCGAGGCCAGGTTGTCCTGGGCGCGCAGCACTGCGAAGTAGTTCTCGGCCGTCTGCAGGATCAGGTTCTGTTCGGTGGCCGACAGCTCCAGCGCGGCCTGTTCGTTGACCGCCTCGGCCGCTTGCAGCTGGAACCAGCGGTCGGCACGGAAGATCGGTTGCGCCAGGGTGGCGCTCCAGGCATTGCCGCTGCGGTTGGAGGTGATCGACGGTTCGTCGAGCTTGGTGCGGGTACTCATCATCTCGGCACCGGCCGACAGGTTCGGCAGCAGGCCGGCCCGGGCCTGGGGCACCACTTCGCGGCGGGCGCCGTAGTCGGCGCGGGCGGCGGCCAGGTCGGCGTTGTTGTCGACCGCTTCCCGGTAGACGCTGATCAGGTCGGTCTTCACCGTCGTGGGCACGTCCGCTGCCCAGGCCACCGTGTTGGACGCACAAGACACGGCGATCGCCAGTGAGAGTTTGCGCAGCATAGGGGCAATCCTTGTACGAAATTGAATTACTGAACTGTTGAGTATCGGGCGATGGACCAGTGTAGTGCCGCGCGCAGCCGGCAACAATCCGCCTGTTGCGCCTTTCATCATTCCCCCTGCTGACACGCTTGGCTTTGCCGACCACTTGAGTCTAGACTGCGCATGTTCTTGTCGGGGTGCCTTGAATCAAAGGCTGAGATCGGAGAGGTCCGGGTCCCGTTGAACCTGATCAGGTTAGCGCCTGCGTAGGGAACAAGATTGCTCGCTTTCCCGGCGAGACTCTTGTGCCAGGTCCGGGATCGTCGAGCTCGCGCTCGAGGCCCCCCGTGCATCCGGCACCGCACCCGTGGAGGGTGCATCCACGCCATTCAGGTTCTCCCCCGACATTCCACCCGCTAGGAAGCTGTCTGGAGAGCCTGTGATGAGCAAACAAGAAAAAACGATCCACCTCAGCGAGTCGGCGCAAGTCGACCAGCAGTCCGTGCAACCCTTCCCCCGTTCGCGCAAGGTCTATGTCGAGGGCTCTCGTCCCGACATCCGCGTGCCCATGCGCGAGATCAGCCTGCACGATACCCCCACCGACTTCGGCGGCGAGCAGAACGCCCCGGTGCTGGTGTACGACACTTCCGGCCCCTACACCGACCCCAGCGTCATCATCGACGTGCGCAAGGGCCTGGGCGATGTGCGCTCGGCCTGGATCGAGGCCCGTGGCGACACCCTGCGCCTGGACGGCCTGAGCTCGAACTTCGGCCAGCAGCGCCTGAGCGACCCGGAGCTGACCCGACTGCGCTTCGCCCATGTGCGCAACCCACGCCGCGCCAAGGCCGGCGCCAACGTCACGCAGATGCACTATGCGCGCAAGGGCATCATCACCGACGAGATGGAATACGTCGCCATCCGCGAGAACATGAAGCTGCAGGAGGCCCGCGAAGCCGGCCTGCTGGCCCAGCAGCACGCTGGCCACAGCTTCGGCGCGGCGATCCCCAAGGAAATCACCCCTGAGTTCGTGCGCCAGGAGATCGCCCGTGGTCGCGCGATCATTCCAGCCAACATCAACCACACCGAACTCGAGCCGATGATCATCGGCCGCAACTTCCTGGTGAAGATCAACGGCAACATCGGCAACAGCGCCCTGGGCTCGTCCATCGAGGAAGAGGTGGCCAAGCTGACCTGGGGTATCCGCTGGGGTTCGGACACGGTCATGGACCTGTCCACCGGCAAGCACATCCACGAGACCCGCGAGTGGATCATCCGCAACTCGCCGGTGCCGATCGGTACCGTGCCGATCTACCAGGCCCTGGAGAAGGTCGGCGGCATCGCCGAGGACCTGACCTGGGAGCTGTTCCGCGACACCCTGATCGAACAGGCCGAGCAAGGCGTGGACTACTTCACCATCCACGCAGGCGTCTTGCTGCGCTATGTGCCGCTGACCGCCAAGCGGGTCACCGGCATCGTCAGCCGCGGTGGCTCGATCATGGCCAAGTGGTGCCTGGCCCATCACCAGGAGAACTTCCTCTACACCCACTTCGACGAAATCTGCGAGATCATGAAGGCCTACGACGTCAGCTTCTCGCTGGGCGACGGCCTGCGTCCGGGTTCGATCGCCGACGCCAACGACGCTGCCCAGTTCGGCGAGCTGGAAACCCTCGGCGAGCTGACCAAGACCGCCTGGAAGCATGACGTGCAGACCATGATCGAAGGCCCCGGCCACGTGCCGATGCAACTGATCAAGGAGAACATGGACAAGCAGCTGGAGTGTTGCGACGAGGCGCCGTTCTACACCCTCGGCCCCCTGACCACCGACATCGCCCCAGGCTACGACCACATCACCTCCGGTATCGGTGCGGCGATGATCGGCTGGTTCGGTTGCGCCATGCTCTGCTACGTGACGCCCAAGGAGCACCTGGGCTTGCCGAACAAGGACGATGTCAAGACCGGCATCATCACCTACAAGATCGCCGCGCACGCCGCCGACCTGGCCAAGGGGCACCCCGGGGCGCAGATCCGTGACAATGCCTTGTCCAAGGCGCGTTTCGAATTCCGTTGGGAAGACCAGTTCAACCTGGGCCTGGACCCGGACACCGCGCGTGCCTTCCACGATGAGACGCTGCCCAAGGAGTCGGCCAAGGTCGCCCACTTCTGCTCGATGTGCGGACCGAAGTTCTGCTCCATGAAGATCACCCAGGAAGTGCGCGAGTACGCCGCTAACCAGCGCATCGACGCGGTGGACGTGTCGGTCGAGGAGGGCATGCGCGAGCAGGCCGAGCGGTTTCGCCAGGAAGGCAGCCAGCTGTATCACAAGGTGTGATGGCAGCGACTGACTGATCGTTGGGGGCCGCCGTGGGGGGCCATAGCGCCGCGGCGCCGCGGCAGGGGGCCCAGGCGGCCCCACGGGGGAACGTTTGTCACGGTGGGGGCCTTTGAATGTTGA